>JAJZAS010000033.1 GCA_021799325.1 Bacillota bacterium
CCGGGTTTTTGTTGATAATATTTTTGGCGGAGCTGACGGGATTCGAACCCGCGATCTCCTGCGTGACAGGCAGGCATGTTAGGCCTCTACACCACAGCTCCACAAGAAGCTACCGAGGGCTAATTGTATAGAATCGAAGCACGAAAGTCAAGGCATTAACTTGTTCAGTGTGAAAGGCTTTTAATCAGTAGCAATTCATTCCCTGGTTGATTGAAGTGAACCTGATCAAACACTTGATGAATCACCCAAAGTCCCCTGCCTGATTCGGCATACAGGGATTCATCAGGAATTTCATTTTCCCATTCATTCAATCGATCCATTGCTTTTGCCACATCAAAGCCCTTGCCATGGTCCCTGATGCGAACGGACAGGTACCCTGACGAGTCGACATACATATTGATAACCACCAACTGATCGTGGCTGGCTTTGACGGCGTTTGTCACCGCTTCTGCTATGGCCACCTCAATTAACCCCGCATTGTTCAAATCCAACATTTGTATGTACTGACGGATCGCGGGAAGCGCGACTCGATAAGCAATCTCTTCTCCACAAAAGCAAAAGCGCAATGGTTTGTTCTTCATTCTCGCCACTCCAACATATAAAACTAACCACAAAAAATAGATTTGATATACACAATTGTAAAATTACTGTAAAGACATTGTAAATTGTATTCTCTAATACTTCAAGACTCTAATCAATTAAATTCCTAGTATTTTTCGCCATTAGTCCATAACTACTAAAATAAATAATTTATTCTATATAAAATATATAGTATTTTTTATTAAAGTAAATATCTAAAACAAAAATGTATGATTGATATTGGTGAAACCGCTTTCAAAACTTCTAGAAGAATACACTCCAATTTGTAAGGGTTCACAGAAGTTTCAACTAATAGATTCTACTAGCTTAACGCTAATTTCACAAAATGTTTACTTTTCCCCCCTCATCAAGTGTCTTGCCAAGGGATTATAATTGAATTATCAAAAAAGTCATCGTGCTGAGAAAATCCTCGTCATATTTAACCAATTACCGCATATACTCTTATTCGGCCTCAAGATGAACCGTCAATAAGCAATTCCTCATTTCTGCATTACCCTCATCATTTGTTGACACCGCAGAATTATTTGAAGCACTAGGTTAACTAAATAATTGAAAGGCGGCTTACACAATGAAAGCTGTAATTATGGCAGGGGGAAGAGGAACACGCTTATCCCCACTTACACGTCGCATCCCCAAACCAATGGTTCCACTACTGGATCGACCGGTCATGGAATACATGGTAGATCTCCTGCATCGAAGCGGTATACGGGAGGTGGGCGTGACGCTTGGCCATCTACCTGATGCCATCAGGATGTACTTTGGAGATGGTAGCCGCTTTCTCGTCAGAATGACTTACGCCATCGAAAAAAATGCATTGGGTACTGCAGGCGGAGTAAAAAATCTTCAGGATTTTCTCAATGAACCTTTTGTCGTCGTCAGCGGGGATGGCGTCACAGATTTCGATTTGCGGGAAGCCATGAAAGTGCACAAGGAAAATGGCGCGCTCGTCACGATTGTGCTGACTCAAGTGGAAAACCCGTCTGGCTTTGGCATTGTGGAGACATCTGACTCGGGGTGGGTCACCAAGTTCATCGAAAAGCCCGCAAATTGGAATCCGAACCAAGTCTATTATGCCAATACCGGCATTTATATCATGGAGCCTGAAGTGTTTTCGTTTATCCCATCAGATCGCCCATATGACTTTGGTCATGAATTATTTCCCAAACTTTTGCAACTAGGAATGCCTGTCTATGGGCATCACGCATCTGGATATTGGTCAGATATCGGGACGCTTCAACAATACTATCAAACCCAACTAGACCTGCTCAGCGGGAAAATTCACCTTCCGTTATCTGAAGACGTCTTGTTGGTATCCGCGAGGTAGATAAGGGGAATCTATGCGTTTGCTTGTAATTCACTATCACCGGCATGATCACCTCTACCTGGATTGGGACTTGTGGGTATGGCCCTCAAGCCCCCAATCGCAGCCGGGGACTGGTTATTCCTATCAGCAAGTGGATGAATTCGGGGCAGTCTTTGAAATCCCCATTGAACCTGGAATTGATCAGGTAGGATTTCTGCTTCGCCGCGGAGGAGACCGCTGGATTCAAAAAGATCGAGAAGCGGATACGCATCTCCCAATTGCTCAAGCCAACACGGAAGTTTGGGTGGCAGAAGGGCAACCATCGCTATTTTTTTCCGATAAAGCTGCGAAAAATGCAGTTTTTCCCCGTGCTAAAAAAGCTTATCTGGATGCGCCCACTATCATCACACTGAGTTTTTTTGACTCTTTATCGCAAGGACAACAGATGCTTTTATCAGTACAAGATCTCTTCGCTTCCGTCAAATGGAAGGCAACGCTCGTTCCTCCATCACCCGATCACCCACACCTCGTACAACTGATACTACCCGAGCCCATTGACATCACTCACCCTTGTGTGGTCACTGGCACCATCACCGAGGATGTCGTACTCGTTCCCCGCCGCGTATTGGATGACGCGAATTATGTCTATCTCGAGGCCAATCTCGGCTGTCAATGCCAATTTTCCGCAACCCAATTTCGCCTATGGGCCCCCACGGCCACCACCGTCTACTTGCATCTCTTTCGCGATGAATCCGGTCCTTTATTCAAAGCAGTTCCTATGCAAAAAGGAACGCATGGCACATGGCACATCTCCCTTCCAGGGGATTGGCACGGTTCTTACTACCTGTACCACTTGGAAATCCATCGTGCATCCACGTTCGCAGTTGACCCATATGCCAAAGCACTGTCCGCCGATCGATCCCGAGGGTTGATCGTTGATTTAGAAAGGACCAATCCCCTGGGATGGGAAGATGACCCCTTGGTGTCTCTCGATCACCCCACCGATGCAATCATCTATGAAACCCACCTGCGCGACTTTTCAGCAGACCACCGTTCAGGTGCCGTTCATCCCGGACAATACCTGCAGTTTCTCGATCGCAATCTAAGGACTTCCGATGGCCTAGTCAGCGGAATCGATCACTTGCTGGAATTGGGGATCACACACGTACAACTGCTGCCGGTAAATGAATTTGGCAGATACGAAGAACGCAACCCAGATGAATACAACTGGGGATACGACCCTAGGTTTTATATGGCTCCAGAAGGTAGGTACGCCTCCCTACGCACCGGCAACAAACGGATTGTTGAGATGAAACAAATGATCCACGCATTACATCAACAAAAAATCGGCGTCATCTTAGACGTGGTATTCAATCACGCCTATCATCCCACCGCATCCACTTTGCACAAACTGGTGCCTGAATACTTTTTTCGCACAGACGATGCGGGTAATTTTACGAACGGCGCAGGGGTTGGCAACGAGCTAGCCACGGAGCGGCCAATGGTCAAGCGATTGATGCTGGATGCCCTACTATATTGGCAACAAGAGTTTCACATTGACGGTTTTCGCTTTGATTTGATGGCGCTAATGGGAAAAAAAACCATGAAGGAAGTGGCTACCAAGCTGCGGCAATTTCGACCAGACATCCTGCTTTACGGAGAGCCCTGGTCTGCTGGCCCTTCCGGTATTTTCGGCGATGAATTGCTTTATAAAGGCGAGCAAAAAAATACCGGCCTCGCCGTCTTCAACGATCATCTGCGTGATGCCCTCGTGGGATCTGTATTTGACCGCAAACTACAAGGCTTTGTAACTGGTCGCATGGAAGTTTTTCATGAAGTCAAAAAAGGGGTGGTAGGCAGCATCGCTTATCAGGGGATATTGGAGGATTTCGCAGCATCGCCTAGTGAAACGGTGAATTATGTGTCCTGCCATGATAATTTGACACTTTGGGATCGCATCCATATCAGTGAACCCTGGGAAACGGAACATCTGAAAATTTCCATGGATCTTTTGGCACAAGCGTTGATCCTTTTCTCACAAGGCATTCCATTTCTTCAAAGTGGGGAAGAATTTTTGCGAACCAAACACGGGAAAGAGAACACCTATCTCTCTGGCGATCACATCAATGCTCTTGATTGGCACCGCAAGTTCGAATACTTCCACGTGTTTTCCTACTATAAAGGGCTGATCGAACTGCGCAAATCGCACCCTGCGTTTCGCATGAATAGTGCAGAACTCGTCAACCAACACCTGGAATTTCTGCAGACCTACCCGCCGCTCCTAGCATGGATGCTCAAAAACCATGCGAACGGCGATGCCTGGAAGCACATCGTCATCCTCATCAACCCTCTTCGCACAGTAGCGAATTTCTCATTGCCAGATGGCTTATGGGTCTTAGTAGTGGACGACCGCAGAGCAGGCGTAACGCCCATCGGTTACGTCGAGAAGCAGACAGAAGTAGCTCCGCTCTCATGCCAGGTGCTTTATCAATAACGACAACGAGGAGATGATGTTGTGGAAATAAGTGTGGCCTATTTTACCGCTGAATTTGGCATTGATGAGGCACTCTCCATTTATTCAGGGGGGCTAGGCATTCTAGCTGGCGATTATCTCAAGTCCGCCCATGACCTGGGATTGCCCATCGTCGGTATCAGTATTTTGTATCGAAAGGGGTACTTTGTTCAGCATGTGTTGGAGCAAGGAGAGCAAGTGGAATTGTATCCCGAACTCAATGTAAACGAAACCCCGCTCGCACCAGCCCTAGATCATAATGGTTACCCCATTATTGTCGGCGTCCCCATTGCTAGACGCACGGTGCTCTTAAAAGTTTGGCACGTCAAAATTGGCGATATTCCTATCTATTTGTTGGATGCTGATCTAGAGGAAAACACGCCGGAAGATCGAGCCCTTACGGATCACCTCTATGGAGGCAATCAGGAAACCCGGATCGCCCAGGAAATCATCCTCGGCATCGGCGGTGTTCGCGCCATTCGCAAGCTGGGGATTGTCCCCAACGTGTGGCACCTGAATGAAGGCCATGCTGCTTTTTCTTCCTTTGAAAGAATTCGCGAATATTCTGCAGAAGGCATTCCGTTTTCCCATGCACTTGAAAAAATCATTCCTGCATCGATTTTTACCACACATACCCCGGTACCTGCTGGTCATGACCGATTTGACCAGCATTTGATTGACGAGTATCTGGGGGATTTTTACTGGCAAATGGGGGCGGAGCGCGACCAAGTGATGGCGCTCGGCATGGTGGATGGACAATTCAACATGACTC
This sequence comes from Bacillota bacterium, assembly GCA_021799325.1. GTDB lineage: Bacteria > Bacillota > Bacilli > Alicyclobacillales > SLC66 > JAJZCL01. Next base: position 5,188 of record JAJZAS010000033.1, read on the forward strand.
GCCTTGCCGTTTCCACGTCATGGAAGGTCAATGGAGTGAGCGACTTACATACCAAAGTCACCTATGACTTGCTGAACCGCTGGCTGCCAGAAGCTAACGGTCAATTGTCGTTGACCGGGATTACAAACGGTGTGCACGCCGCCACCTGGATTTCACAAGAATTAAAGTCGCTTTTTCCCCAGTATATGGGCGCTGATTGGATCAAAAACATCGACAAGGCACACGCATGGAACCATTTTGACGATATTCCTGATGAAAAGTTGTGGGAGGCTCACCTATCCGCCAAGCGGCGATTATTAGAAGACTTCAGCCTTGATCTCGATGAAAATGTGCTGTTAATTGGATTTGCCAGGCGCTTTGCCACTTACAAGCGAGCGAATCTGCTCTTTCAGGACATTGAACGATTGAGTCAAATCACCAACCACGCAAAAAGGCCGGTCGCATTTGTGTTTGCGGGAAAAGCGCACCCTGCTGATAAACCCGGACAAATGTTGCTCCAAGAGATCGTCGAAGCCTCCAAACTCGATCGCTTTGCCCATCGTATTTATTTTTTGCCTAATTACGATATGGCCATGGCTAAACGCCTCGTCCAAGGTGTCGACGTATGGTTGAATACGCCAGTGAAATTCATGGAAGCGAGCGGAACCAGCGGTCAAAAAGCAGCATTAAACGGGGTCATCAACTGCAGCGTGCTGGACGGTTGGTGGGCAGAAGGCTATAACGGCGAGAATGGCTGGGCCATTGACAGTGACACCACGCTTCCATTTGACGAAATGAATCGCAAGGATAGTCTCGTTCTTTATGAATTGATCGAAAGAGAGATCGCCCCGCTTTATTACGAGAGGGAAGCCCTAGACCTTCCCACCGGATGGATCCAATGGATGAAAAAAAGCATACGGTCGCTCGCCCCAAAATACAATACACAGCGCATGGTATTTGAGTACCTAGATAAACTTTACGCCCCAACTGTCGAGAATCAAGGAATCTAGTATCCGATACGAAATGAGGGACACCGCTTGGAAATTATTTCGGGTGAAAATAAAAATTGGACTCGCATAAGCCATCGCAACCGTATGTATATGATGGTCGTAGACCCTCATACCTTGTTTGCCTATTGGGAAGTCAGCGAAACCACAAAGCACCTTTTCAGCGACCACTTCGAGTGTCAGTGGGAAGACCTCCCTCTTTATCTGATCCTTCGCGATGTCACGGACCGCATCGATGACGGCATGAACGCACCCACCGTCAGGCAGGATCGCATTACGGCAGCACATGATCATTGGTACTTTCGAGGTCTCGCTCCCCATCGCCACTATGTGCTCGACCTTGCAACGACCACTTTTGCTGGACAGTTTTTTCTCCTACTTCGCTCAAATGTGGTGGAAACCCCGCCACTACCTTCTGGTACAATGCGCACCCCCAACTTTGAATGGGAATTTCCCGCTTCGACTGAAGCCTCATTGTCATTTAACGATACCAACCATGCGGTGACGGGGCCGACCACATCTGAGGATTACGCGAAGTCATACGATGGATGCCTTACTGTCATGAGCCCGCTTCACCTCATCCCTTATCACAGCGAATTTGACGGATATAGCGTCATGGAAAGGAGGGCAAAAGCATGAGCATGGGTAACCTAGCGATTGTCCTTCACGCGCATTTACCGTATGTCTTTCATCCTGCCTCCGAACATCGCCTCGAGGAGCGCTGGCTGAATGAGGCCATCACCGACACCTACATCCCACTGCTGCAAATGATGGAGCGGTTGCGAAACGATGAGGTGGATTTTAAGCTTACCCTCTCGTTGACGCCCACCTTGCTCACCATGCTCTCTGATCAGGAGTTGCAGACAAGGTACTTGGCACACCTCGATCAATTGATCGAGCTTGCCCAAAAAGAAAAGGCACGCACCAAAGAGACGCCGCCAGTTTATCGGTTGGCAAGCGAGTATTTGTCGCGCTTCGAGGCCATCAGAGATTATTATCTTGCAGAAAAAATGGATTTGATCCGCGCCTTTCAATCTTTTGAAACTAGCGGGCAGCTTGAACTCATCACGTCCGCTGCCACGCACGCCTTTTTACCACTCGTGCAAACCAAAGAAGCCGTCCGCGCGCAGTTGCTTACAGGGATGGAGACTTTCAAGCACCACTTTGGCCACTTACCAAAGGGAATTTGGCTACCGGAATGCGGCTATGCGCCTGAGTGGGATGAAGTGATGACAAGTTGCGGCATCGGCTACTTTTTCGTCGATGCGCATGGATTGACCTCAGGCGACCCGACTCCTCCCTATGGCACACTGGCACCAGTCGTCACGCCAAGCGGCATGGCGGTCTTCGCCCGCGACCCTTCCTCTTCCCAGCAGGTTTGGAGTTCCAAAGAAGGTTACCCTGGCGATTACGATTATCGGGAGTACTATCGGGACATTGGTTATGACCTCGAACTCCCTTACCTACAACCCTACATCCACCCCGATGGCATTCGCGTCAATACCGGCATCAAATACTATCGAATCACTGGTGAGGGCGCAAAGAAAGACTGGTACGACATTGACCAGGCTGCGGACAAAGCCGCGCGCCACGCCGAACACTTTATCCATGAAAAATGGGAGCAGTTGTCCCGCGCCGCCACATCCATGCCTATTTCCCCCGTCACGGTAGCTCCATTTGATGCGGAACTCTTTGGCCATTGGTGGTATGAAGGCCCGTTATTTCTTGAAATGTTGTTTCGCAAACTGCATTTTGACCAAAGCGACATCGAACTCACCACCCCATCTGCCTATTTGGATCAAAAATTCAGCTTGGCCACTACCCGTTTGCCAATGTCGACCTGGGGACGGCAAGGATACGCAGAGGTCTGGCTGCGCGAAGAAAACGACTGGGTGTATCCCGCGCTTCATCTGGCAGAAACACAAATGGTGACACTTGCCTACACCTTCACTGAACCAACAGATCTTGAAAAGCGGGTACTGCAACAGGCCGCGCGGGAACTCATGCTGGCCCAAAGCAGCGACTGGGCATTTATCATGGACAACCAAACGATGGTGGAGTACGCCATCGAACGGACCAAGACGCACATTCATCGCTTTCAGGCGCTGGTCGACATGGTGGTGACCCATGTTTTTGATGAAAACATCCTGCAATCGATGGAATACTACGATCACCCATTTCCTTATATCCGCTATGAGCACTACCGCTCTGATGAAAAACTAAAAAAAATCTCCGAATCCGCAAGTAAACGGGTGTTGTTTTTATCCTGGGAATATCCTCCTATGACGGTGGGAGGGCTATCGAGGCACGCCTATGACCTGTCGCGTTTTTTGGTGCAAGAAGGCTGGGAAGTCCATGTCGTCACGACAGCCATAGAAGGAAGTCCGGCAAACGAAGTGATGGACGGGGTACAGGTTCATCGGGTCACTGTGCCGAAACCAGATGGCGGCGAATTTATCCATTGGGTATTCGCACTAAATCTTGCCATGATTAACTACTGCACCGAACAGTTGCTAGAGGATTATGATTTTGCGCTGCTTCATGCGCACGACTGGCTGGTGTACGATGCGGCAAAAACCTTGAAAGATAAGTCTAGACTGCCGCTTGTCGCGACGATTCATGCCACGGAACACGGGAGAAATGGTGGCATCCATACCGATTTGCAAAAGCGTATCCACCACGTGGAATGGAAATTATCATATGAGGCCAAGCGGGTGATCGTTTGCAGCACGTACATGAAGCAGGAAGTGGAGGAGATTTTTCAATTGCCAGCGGATAAAATCGACATGATTCCAAATGGCGTTGATCCGAAGCAACTAGCTTTTCACCATGAAACGATGGGCAGGGAAAAATTCGCACTCCCTCACGAGAAAATGGTCCTGTTTCTCGGGCGCTTGGTCCGTGAAAAAGGGGCGCAAGTGTTGCTCGAAGCAATCCCTGAGATTCTCACCACAAATCCTGACGCGAAATTCATCTTCACAGGAGAAGGTCCGATGAAGGCGGAACTCATGGCTCGCGCAACTCAGCTCGGAGTCGGTCAAAAGACACTTTTTACTGGGTTTGTCTCGGATCAGGATCGAAATCTGCTACTTGGAAGCGCAGCAGCGGCTGTTTTCCCTAGTCTATACGAGCCATTTGGGATTGTCGCGCTTGAAGCGATGGCTGCAGGTGCCCCTGTGGTGGTGTCTGACGTGGGAGGGCTTTTTGACATCGTTCACCATGAAGAAAACGGCTTAACCGCCTATCATGGCGATGCCCACTCATTTGCAGTTCAAATAAGCAGGATGCTTCTCGACGAGGAATTTGCCCATCGGATGGCGAAAGTGGCAAAGTCAGAAATTGATCGTTATGACTGGAGTCGAATCGCGCTCGAAACCATTTCGGTGTATGAGCGGGTTCTTGAAGAATCATCGAATCCAGTTCTCCAGAAAGGAGAATGACAATGAATGTTAGTCCTCTCTCCAAACCAAAACGAATCGCGGTGATCGGTGCAGGTGAAGTCGGTTCCACCACCGCCTATACCCTATTTTTGAGGAAACGGGCAGAAGAAATTGTACTAATTGATATCGCCAAGAAAAAAGCGCTCGGCGATGCGCTGGATATGAGCCACGGGCTACCATTTGTCGGTGGGGTCAAGGTTTGGGCCGGTGAATACAGCGATTGTGCAGACGCGGATATCATCATCGTCACCGCAGGAGCGGCGCAGCGACCTGGGGAGACCAGGCAGGATCTGTTGGGGCGCAATGCATCGATCATTCAGCAGATTGTCCGCGAAATTGTTGCCCATAATCAAAGGGGCATCATCCTAATGGCCACCAATCCCGTGGATGTGCTGTCCTACCTGGCCTGGAAGACGTCAGGATGGGAATCATCGCGCGTCATCGGATCCGGAACTCTCCTTGACAGTGCAAGATTCCGTTACCTAATAGGCAATGAGCTTGGCGTTGATCCGCGCAGCGTACACGCCCATATCGTTGGCGAGCATGGCGATACGGAACTGCCGGTTTGGTCTAGGGCGAACATCACCGGAGTTCCCATCGAATTTAGCAGCGAAGCGCAACAATCGATTTACGAGCAAACGAAGCAAGCAGCGTATCAGATCATCGAAGCCAAAGGGTACACGAGCTACGCAATCGCACTGGCGCTTGACCGTATTTGTGCGGCCATTTTAAGCGATGAACACGCCGTGCTGAACGTTTCTACGTTACTGACAGATTACCATGGAATCTCCGATACATACTTGGGAGTGCCCTGTGTAGTAGGGCGCTCCGGCGTGGAACGGGTGATTGACCTTGGTCCGTCTGAAAGTGAATTTGCCCTTCTTCAAGCG
>JAJZAS010000034.1 GCA_021799325.1 Bacillota bacterium
GCGCGCCACCGGCGATGATCCACTGTCCTGCGGGAAGCAGGAAGGTGGTGGCAAACAATCCTGCTCGTTTTTCCTCATCGGATTGCTTCCTCATCGCCTTCACCTCAGTCACGGTCGTTAGTACTAACCAATGCAAAATAGTGTTACCTTGTAACGGCAAACAAACTTAAAAGTGCGATGGTGAAACGCCAAGTGACATTCAATCGTGCAAGTCACATTCAATCGTGGTAGGATGTGACTTTTTTGTGTATCAGAAATTTCTAATATGTGAAATACAGGTGACTTCTTTCACAAAGTCCTTGCGCATGATTACAGAACGATTACAATGACTCGTGGAGTCATTAATTGATAAAAAATAGGGGGATTCTACCATGAAAAATTCAGCAAAATGGTTAGCCGCAGTTTCTTCTGCAGCGCTGCTCGCAGGTACACTCGCAGCAGGTGTTCCAGCATTCGCTCATGCCAAACCGGCAGCAAAGCATGCGAAGTCAAACATTGTCGTCATCAACACCAAACTTGTCACCGGCAAAATGGATCATAAAAAAGGCTGGCCAAAATACGAGCCTGCCATGTTCCATGTTCCTGCAGGCAAAACGATTAAGTTGGTGATTAAAAGCTATGATGATGGCAAAGCCACTGTACCAGCTAGCGATGCCAAGGTACAAGGAACCATTGGTGGCTTTGAACTGGTAAACGGCAAAAAATTCACCAGTTTTAAGGCAGCAGATGTCGCTCACACCATGACCATCATGGAAGGTGCAAAAACCATCAACATCGTAGTGCCTGTTCGCTCTGCAAAAGAAAAATTCGTGACCGTCACCGCAGAATTCAACTTCCCCAAAGCCGGCACTTACAACTGGCAATGTGAAGCCGCATGCGGAACCGGCAATTCCGGTTGGATGGGGCCAATGATGACCAATGGCTGGATGAAAGGTACTTGGGTCGTAAAAAAATAATTGTCGTTCAATAAGCCCACAACCGGAAGGGGATCACACTCCTCCCGGTTGTTTTTTTATAGCCCTTCACTCATTTGCGACATGAGGCAGGACGTGATTTAATAGTAAAAAGCATTTGACTTTTTGCGGCAAAAGGATGGTTGCATTTGGAAGGCGCGCTGTCGAACTCTAATTTTATTAAAAATATTGTCATGGATGATTTAGAATCGGGAAAGGTTCGCGAAGTTATCACCAGATTTCCTCCCGAGCCCAATGGATATCTTCATATTGGACATGCGAAGTCGATCTGTCTCAATTTCGAGTTGGCCCAGGACGTAGGGGGCAAGACCAACCTCCGTTTTGATGATACGAACCCTACCAAAGAAGATGAGGAATATGTAAAATCCATCCAGGAAGATGTCAGATGGCTATGTTTTGCCTGGGACAACCTCTGTTTTGCTTCCGATTATTTTGATCAAATGTATGAGCGCGCGGTTTTGCTCATCAAAAAGGGGCTCGCCTACGTATGCGATTTGTCTGCGGAAGAAATGCGGCAAATGCGCGGCACACTGACCTCGCCTGGAAAGGAAAGCCCATACCGCAATCGATCGGTCGATGAAAACCTAGATTTATTTGATCGGATGAAATCAGGAGAGTTTGCCGATGGTTCTAAAGTATTACGGGCGAAAATTGATATGGCTTCTCCCAACCTGAATCTGCGTGATCCGGTGCTTTATCGGATTTCCCATGCCACGCACCATCGAACGGGGAATGTGTGGGCCATTTATCCGATGTACGACTTCGCTCACCCGCTCGAAGATGCGATTGAAGGGGTGACGCACTCTGTTTGTACCCTCGAATTTGAGGATCATCGCCCGCTCTACGATTGGGTGGTGGAACAGTGTGAAATGCCAAACCGGCCCCGTCAGTATGAGTTTGCGAGACTGAATATGACTAACACCGTAATGAGTAAACGCAAATTAAAGCTGCTTGTCGATCAACAAGTGGTGGATGGTTGGGACGATCCACGGATGCCCACCATTGCAGGTTTGCGCCGCAGAGGCTATACGCCGGAGTCGATTCGTAACTTCGCGCGGGAAATCGGCGTGGCGAAGAGCAACAGCGTGGTGGATGAGCGGATGCTGGAGTATTTTGTCCGGGAAGACTTAAAGCTGAAGGCGCTTCGTTCCATGGCGATATTGCGGCCCTTAAAAGTGGTGATCACCAATTATCCGGAAGGACAGGTAGAGTGGCTGGATGCCGAAAACAACGCCGAAAACCCGGAGATGGGCACTAGGAAAATTCCTTTTTCCCGGGAAATCTATATCGAGCAGGACGACTTTATGGAGTCGCCACCGCCAAAGTATTTCCGCCTGTTCCCAGGCAATGAAGTGAGGCTCAAACATGCGTATTTCATCCGCTGCGAAGAGGTAATCAAGGATGATTCGGGTCGCGTGGTAGAACTGCGCTGCATGTATGATCCGGAGACGAAAAGCGGATCTGGTTTTACGGGACGCAAGGTCAAAGGAACCATCCATTGGGTGGATGCTAGTTTTGCGTATCCGGCAGAATTTCGCTTGTATGAACCACTCATTAACGATGACGAAGAAGGAGTGGACGAGGATTTTCTCGCCCATCTCAATCCCCAATCGCTTGAAGTGATACAAGGCTATGTTGAAAATGGCCTTAAAGACGTTGCAGCAATGGATAAGTTCCAGTTTTTCAGGCATGGGTATTTCAGTGTCGACCCGAAATTATCCACACCGGGAAAACCCGTTTTCAACCTCGTCGTATCCTTGAAAAGTTCGTTTCAAATCTAAAATAGGAATGACCAACTTCCGCAGCGCATGTTGCGGGAGTTTTTTTGTTAGTGGAGGGTTTCGGCAGCCTTGTCTTTATCTTGCCCCTCTCCAAATCGAAATAGTTTCGCCACCCATACCGATAACGGGAAAATGGCCTTGGAAAACTTCCACATGATGCGGCTAGCAATAATACCAATCACGAGCCCAGCCAACACATCGGTGGGATAGTGGACGCCTACATACACACGTGCGATCATGACCAGAATGGCGATCGTCGTAAAGGTGCGGCTAATCCATTTTTCATTGCGCCCCCAGGATGCGGCCGCAAAACCGAAGCTTCCGGATGCATGGTCACTGGGGAATGAGGCATCGCTGCTGTGAGGAACTAATTGAGTAAACGACCCCTTGGGAAATACGGTGAAGGGACGTGGCCGAAACCAGATGTGTGAAATCACCACATTGATGATCAGTGCCAGAATCCCTGAAAGTCCAGCGATTATTAAGGCGTGCCGATGTTTGATGTCTTTTTTCGGTAAGACAAACCATGCAATGATAAACAGCACGGCGTAAATTTCGAGGGCATACTTGGCAAAGAAGATCATAATCGCATCCAGTACGGAAATATGTCCTGCCAGCCCGTTAATCAAATGATAGAGGGACGTATCAAATGGATTAAGCAGCGCACTGTGAAACACGTGATCACTCCTGACGATATAGTTTGCATAGACAAAGACATGGTATACCATAAAAAAGTTCGATCGCTAGTCTATTTTTTAACTCTTTTCTAGATTAATGATTTATGACTATGACTTTTGTAGTATATTTTAACTATACCACAACCAAATGGAGGGGATCCGCGGTGTTTAAAAAACGCTTGGATGAGGTTAAAAAAACGATACCTGAGGCTCATCGCGAACTGGTGAAGTATGTGGAACACGCGCTCGATGCGCTGGAAAAAGTAGAAGAAGAGCACAGGACATTGGTGGCGGCCAACGCATTAGCCGGGATTCGTCCGAATGGGGAAGAAGAAAAGCATTTTCATGAGCATATGCATATGGTCAAGGAAATGATGGTTGCGGTGCTGGAGCAGACTGAAGAAGACATTGAACACGTTGGCGACAAAAACTGGTCCAACCACTTCAGGGACGGCATAGCCAAATAGAGTCGTATCGCCATCATTGCCTGTCGTAGGTTGTCATCTGCAGTTATTTTGTACTATACTTCACATATATACTAACCAGTCGGTATGTACAAGATAAAGGCGGTGTCGACATCATGACCAAAGAGGAATTAATGAGGCAACTGGCGGATTTTAATGAAGAAGAATTGGAAGCCGCTGTTCAGGCGGCCGTAGCAGCCAAAAAAGCGAGAGAAGAAGGATTTTATTTTTTGCATCATTTTTTCCAACAGGATAGGTTCAGTGAAGGGGACCATGATTATGGGGTGAAAATCCCTGTTACTTCTCTTGTCATGAACCCGAACGACATGATACATGGCGGAGTGATCGCTTTTTTGGCGGACAATGCGATGGGATTTGCAAGTTATATGGAAAAAAAGCGGCCCGGTGTGACGCTGGATCTGAATGTACGATACCATAAGCCTGGGCGTGGCAAACACCTCACCGCTATAGGGGAAGTGGTATCGTCCGGGTCGCTCTTCAATTCGCTGCGGACCGACATCAGGGACGAAACCGGCATGCTGGTGGCCACGGCCACGGGAGCATTTTACCACAGGAAACCGAAAGACTAATCATCTTGATTCCCTTTTTCGAAAGGGAATCATTTTTTTTTCGAAGAATTGCCAAACCATCTTTTTTTGCGATGTTTCTCTTTGCGAGTGCCGAGTACATCGAGTATTTCAGACTGTGCCAAAGATACACTTTGTAGGCGATCATTCATGAACTTTTTTAAGTCGTCAATGTGCTCCTTGGAAATGATATCAAAACGTTGATGAAATGCCTCCATAAATTCTGCCACCATGGCATGAGAAGAATATTCCGGAACGGCTTCAAGCGAAGTGCTGGCGGCTACCTCCACTTGATCCGTTAACACCGCAGTGAAAATTTCTCTGATCGTTTCCAACGAGAACCCTTTTTCCCTTAGCTGTGATACACTCCCCAGGCGTTTGAGGGATTCGTCCGAATAGAATAAACCCGTTTTGGGGTCCCCTGAGATCTGAATGAAGTCTGATAATGCATTTTCCCATCTGCGTATCGTACTTGAGGAGACATCGAGAAGTCTTGCCACTTCTGATAACGATAACTGCGACATATGCCAACCTTCACTCCATCCGCATCATTTTGTATCTAGTAAAAGGTTCGATTCCGGTGCTGTCGTTTCCTTGCTAGAAACTTGGGATGTATTGTCGAGGCGGGATAGACATTTCGACGTTTTATGCGATGGGGTGGTCGCTTTGATCATGGTGGAACCACGCTTTTGATTTGACGACAAATACTCCAGCGATGATGGCAAACACCAGCAGAATCGTTTCCACCAGCCAGATGTTGAGTTTGGCAGCCTGACTCAATCCAGGTAAAAAGTCGACCACCGCGTGCAGCAAGATGGCAAGAAATAGAAACCGTATTTTTTGGTGGCGAACGCCGTAGAGAACGATGAGGGATAACGCCAATTGGATGGTGAGTGCGAATACCCGCTCCAATCCGGACATGGCAAACAGGAAGGGGGACAAATGGATGAGGTTGGATTTTAGTGCCAAAAGTGTAGATTTTGCGCTTGTCGAATTCACCATGGCCTGAAATTTACCGGTATTGATCATGAAGGCAAGCGTGATCGACGAGACACTGCCGAGCACGCCAATTAATAGCGCTTCCATGCCGCCGTGACCAAGGCCATAGGAAATGCCATCCGACCAGGACCTTTCCTTTACGAGTATCCAGCGCATGGCCACATAGCGACCCACTTCCTCGAACACACCGGCTGCAAGTGCCCCGTACGTGGCATATAACCAAGGTTGGTGGTTCAAAAGCGTGGCGGTAGTAGCGTTGTCTAACAGCACATAGCGGTTTAAGAGGGACTCGAGAACTTGCGAAAACAAAATGAAGATGACAATCCCGATCCCGAGCGCTTTGAATGAAATCATTTTTTTGCGATACATGTAAATGATCAACCCAAATGGGAATCCCAAAGAGAGCAGTACAGAAAAGAACATAAATGCGATCGACAGATTACTCACCATGACAACTGTTCTCCTCTAATTGGTCTACGTGAAGACTTGTTTGGAACGCTTGATTTCTGGTCTTTCAATGAATTTCTCTCCCAAAAAACGCCATCCTGATACCCTTGTATGGAGCGGTCAAGTTCTGTCATCTCCAGTCGTTTTTCTGCGAGGCAACAATACGTTAAGTCTCGTTCAATGCCGACGAATTGTCTATCTAATTTTTTGGCGACAACAGAGGTGGTCCCAGAACCTAGAAAGGGGTCTAACACCACATCATCTGGGCGGGAACTCGCGAGTATAATTTTTGCCAATAGCTTTTCTGGCTTCTGAGTCGGGTGATCGGTGTTCTCCGGCATAGACCAGAATGGTACGGTCAAATCCGTCCAAAGGTTGGAAGGATAGGTCAGGCGATAATTCCCGTCCGTCGATTCTTCCCAGTCTTTTGGCTCGCCGCTTGTCAGGCGATAAGGGGCGATTACTTTGCGTTTCATCTTGACATCGTCCACGTGAAAAACGTAATCCTTGGACATCGTGAAAAACCAGATATCCTCGGAGGCGTTTTTCCAGTTGTGCTGTGCCCCACGTCCTTTTTCGCGCTCCCAGGTAATGCGGTTTTGGACGAGCAGGTATTGCGATGCGACCTGTTCAATCGCGGAACCTGAGCGCCAGTCGCCGCAAATGTAGACGGAGGCGGTCGGTTTCAAGACGCGCAACAAAGGGACGAACCACGATTCGAACCATTTTGCGTAGTCACTTTCGTTCATTTTGGTGAACGTGTTCTTATTGAATGCTTTTGTCAGGTTATAAGGCGGATCGATAAATAACAAGTCGACAAACTGATCAGGCAGATGGGGGATGACCTCGAATAAATCCTGATGAATCGTGCGGTTCAAAAGAGTCTCTGGAGAGGTCGTTTCATGAATAGAGAGTAGTCTTCCCTGATAGTGCTGCGCTTCGTCATCAGTGAGTGTGATCGTTTGATTGCGAGGTGCTCTTGAGTTAGAGGTGGGCTCATTCATTGCATGAGATTCCTTTCTAGTAGAGAAAATTTTATCTATTCACTTGTTTCATTTTAAAGAAATACAAAAAAGCACACAAGGTTTTGTCTCGTGTGCTTTAAGTACCCTAATCAGGTGATGGTCTTTCGACTAGCGGGATTGTACGACAACGTTTTCTGCTTGTGGGCCTTTTTGGCCTTCCACTACATCAAAAGAAACTTGTTGCCCTTCTTCCAGAGTACGGAAGCCATTGCTTTGAATGGCGCTGAAGTGGACAAAGACATCTTTGCCGTTTTCGCCGGTGATAAAGCCGTACCCTTTGTCAGAGTTAAACCATTTTACTGTACCTTGTTGCATGTTTGGTCCTCCTAAATGAAAAAACCGCTTGCTTCCTTGCCCTATGATGTAGGCGTGGAAAGTAACGGCTCATCATCGCAATTTATTCTTTACTGATTCAGTTTAACATTATGATACGCACTTGTAAAGCGAATTATTCACCTTGGGGTGATTGTTTTTTTGAGTTTTGTTCGGGAAGCGTAACTCGGAGTTTTCTGATGAACGCCACACTTAAAAGTAAGAGGGGGCTGCCAATCAAAAGTGCCCAACTGATCGGCGTGAGAAACACCTTTACTATATGAAATGCTTGTTCACTGTTGTCAAACAAAATAGCGGTCACATAGATGATAAGTGCACTGACTATGCTGATGGGTTTGTAACGCGATTCCTTCATATTGAGGATTTTAGCGATGGCGTCCGATATTCCCCAAAAATGAATGCTGACGTAGAGGGTAATAAAAGCGGTGGAAAGTAGGATGATCATAATTCCCATGCGTTCGATGATCCCGTTTTGAAGGCGAATCAGTTCGAGTATGTATTGAAGGGGAAAGGTGATATGTAGGTTCGGGTGCCAACCGATGTCAATGATCACGCCGAGAAATCCAAGTCCAATGAGGAAATTAGCGGTCAGCATGCTGATGACCGGAGACCAGAGCCTGACCCCTTTTTTGTTAAAATGATACGGATTTAAGACGAGTGTGATGGTGAATCCAAGGTAGATGGGAAGCAGTGCATACACGCCATCCAGCATCTTCATCCAATCAGCCACGTGTGTGGTAATCCAAAATCTATCGCCCTGCATGAGCGCCATCCCAAAGGAGATGATAACACCAATCCACGTCAGGGGATAGATAATACTCGCGACACTCGCAAGGGAGGCAATGCCTGTCCACACGCCGCGAAAAGCGACTAGGCAAAGCGCACCAATGATGACTGCCCTTGGTGTATTCGGAAAGGAAAACTTGATTAAAAGCGAGTAGAGGTAGATGGAAGTGGCGACGAACCCCATATAAGCGGGAATAAAAATGGAAGCCGTAAATTTGCCTAACCATTTTCCCAATACCATCGTATGGACGTCTACGGCGTGAACGTCAGGGAAGCGTTCGTTGATCAGGCCATGCAAAAACGCCATGAGAAACGATGCTAAAAGTACGCCAAGTACGCTCCACTGCGCATCATAGAGCGAATGTTCAACGGCAATGCGTGGATAATACCAAAACATGAGCGGCATGTAGCTCGTCGAGATTAGGGTGACGATCTGGATATGGGTGAGCCTGATTTGTTCGTTCAAGGTGACATCTCCTTACATGAGTGTCCCGGTGTGGTGGATGTGCACATCCATTTTTATGAGAGGCAAGGCGCTCGAAAACGTGTCAGGCCAATTTTTTTGAATGTCTTCCAAGCGTTCAGGATGTTGAATCACCTCGTATTGTCCAAATCCAAAGATATCTAATTTTTGTTGCTGTAGTTTTTTCAACACTTTCTCTGATTGATTTTTTAGGTACTTTCCCATCACTTGTTCATAGCGAGAAAGTTCACGGTTACTGAGATTGGTTTGATTGTCGATCTCATCATTGCTTAACACTCCGTTGACGATGATATGGTCGTATAGAATGGTTTTTCCTTTTTGATGTAAGACTTTAATGTGACTGGTCGTGTGGATGTGATGCACCTCAAAGTTTTTGCCACGGTCCGGGATTTGAAAAGCCATCTCATGAAGATGATCATTCAACAAATGAAAAAAAACACTATCCCAACGATTCAATTTGTACTTGGGCTGATAGCTGGAGAAGGCCTCCATGCCTGCTACGTCAAATGTCGACCCTTTCACTTTGATAATGCCTACTTTCGGCTCGATCCCTATGCGATGAATGTCGCGCCAGAATTCCCAAACCTTTGTCCTCGTGAAATAGGCTTTTTGCATAGCCTTGGCATCTAGTTGATCATGAATAGCATCGGACGGCGATTCATGCGTGCCAGTCAATGATAGAATATCGAGTGCGCTTTTATCTGCACAAAAAAGATAAGCAAGCCTGTCTGAAGAGGTGTCGCGAATAAACTCCAAAACGACTTTTGCAACCTGTGGTGCCTTCAAGTGTCGATTAATGAGCAGTAAGTTGAAGTCCCCTAGGTAAAATTTCTTGATCGATAGCGTTTGGGCAGAGGCAAGCGCGGTGTGAAGGTCCGTTGAAACAACATGAAAATTCACATAGTTAGTGGGCAATTGTGCTTCTGTTCCTCCCCCTCCTCCACCGCCTTTTCCTCCACCGCTTGGCGTGAATCGTTGGACTTGAAACGTAAAAGAGATTTTGTTGTCATCGCCCTTTACCGGGTCTGCAGCAATTCCGATAATGGGGGCGCGTTCGTTGATTTTGTTGTAATCCCAGCATCCGGTAATTGGGAGAGACAGAAAACTGATAAAAAGCAGGGAAACCCATTTTTTCACTTCCATTTTTTTGATCCTTTTGTACTGTTCTTTGGCGGGTGAATTTCCCCGATGGGATCTTGAGGATGCATATGTGCCGTTCTCCTTGGTGCGACTTTGAGTGGCAAGCGAAGTAAACCGTCAATCCAGGCATCCTTCGGATAGGAACCGTTATAGGGTTCCAGGTAAGCAACGCCGAACATTCGTAGTGCCCCTGTTTCATATAACATCCAAATAGAGGTCAGGATGATGCCATAGGTGCCGAGGATTGCTGCGGCAAATAACATGGCCCAGGCTATCATTCGTGCGAGGGTGGTAAATTCATAGCTTGGCGCGACAAACACACTGATGGCGGTAAGGGCGACGACAATGATCAAAATGTTACTGACTACCCCTGCCTGAACGGCCGCTTGACCGACTACGAGACCGCCGACCACGCCGATCGTTTGCCCCATTTGTTTGGGGATGCGAAGCGATGCTTCGCGAAGGATTTCAATAATGATCTGCATAATCACGACTTCCATAATGGCGGAAAAAGGAACACCAGCACGCGAACTGGAGATATGAAACCCCAGCAGTTTTGGCAAGAGTTCTGGATTAAAGTCGACGAGACCCACATATAGCGCAGGGAGATAGATGGAAAGAAATAAA
>JAJZAS010000035.1 GCA_021799325.1 Bacillota bacterium
TATTAATGCCCAATCCGAAAATGGCATATTGAACCATATTGCCTTCCGCACTCACTTCGGTAAGGATGCCGCTGATTTTTTTACCTTCAAACAAAATATCGTTCGGCCATTTGATCTGCACCGGCTTGCCTGACAATTCCATCAGTGCCCGAGCGACCGCCACCGCAGCTAGTGAGGTAATTCTTGGCGCCTCAGCGATAGATAACGGTGGACGAATGATGAGCGACATGAGCACGCCCGATTTAGAAGGAGAAATCCAAGCCCGGTTCAGTCTGCCGCGTCCCGCCGACTGTTCGTCTGCAATGACCAGTGTTCCTTCCTCTGCACCCTCGTCCGCCAATTTTTTCGCCATATTGTTCGTGGAATCAAGGATCTCAAAGTAGGCCACCCTCTTACCAAACAGTCCCGTACCGACCGCATCCCTAATTTCATGAGGAGTAATCATATCCGCTTCGCTCATATGGATTCGGTAGCCTTTGTTGGTGATCGCTTCGACCTGGTAACCCTGTTCCTGAAGCGCGTGGATGTGTTTCCACACAGCGGTGCGACTGGTCTTCAGCGCGGCACAGATTTCTCGGCTAGATACAAACGAACCGTCTGCATTTTTTAGCATTTCCAGAATTTTGTCCCGAGTCTCACTCAATCCATTCGCCTCTTTTTTTACTCCAGTTCCACCACATTCCGCTGACTTTTCCCGATCAGGCGAGCAGTGGGGTAAATTGCTTTAATGGGAACAACGATCAGTGTAGCGACAATCGCTTTGATCGCATCTCCTGGCAAATAGGGATAGCATCCCATAATCATGGCTTTTGAAAAAGGAACCTGCACCACATGCTGTAACCAGGGAACGCCAGGGAGGTACATGATTAACGACCCAAACACTTCCATGATAACAAAGGCCCATACATAGGAACCCACGCCATGTCCTTTAATTTTATCGATAAATAGTCCAATGAAAAGCGCGGAAAATGGCCAACTCCAGACAAAACCTGCTGTGGGACCAACAATTATCGCAATTCCTCCGCTACCCCCGATAAAAGGGAGGCCGATGACCGCGAGTAGGATCACCAAGAGCACACTAAAAAACCCATACCACGGCCCTAAAAAAGCACCTGCCAACATGATCGCAAACGTGGCAAGGGTGATAGGGACCGGAGTAAATCCCAAATTGATCGTGACAAAACCAAAAACAACAAGCAATGCAGCAAATAATGCACTGAACACCAAGCCGCGCACCGTAATGGAAAACTTCATGATTCCCCTTCTCTCCTTTTTTTGATATGCTTAGCACATCTGATTGTTAACCTAAATTATAAATCAAGTTAACAATTGAAGAGTAGCATAGAATTCTAGATTGTAGAAGAGGATATCCTTTGAATCAAAAATGTTTGGTAGAGTTAAAAAAGATAGCAGTCGCTTATCAGCATGCAGGACAAATTCACCGTGCCCTAAACACCATTGATTTATCCATTCACGATGGAGAGTGGATTGGCATTGTTGGCAAGAACGGCAGTGGCAAAAGCACCCTGGCAAGCGTCCTCACCGGCATTTGTCCCACCTCTAAAGGATCTATGGAATATCACGATGCATCAGTACAAATGGTATTTCAAAACCCCGAGGCCCAGATTGTCGGCGAAACCATCTTGGAAGAAATTTGTTTTGGTATGGAAAATCAAGCGGTAGACCCGATGGAAATGCGGGAAAGGGCTGAAATTGTATTGCAGCAGGTGGGTTTGACAGAAGCGCTCGACCAACCGATCGCCTCACTGTCAGGAGGTCAAAAGCAACTGTTGAACATCGCTAGTTGCCTGGCGCTTGGCGCCTCCATTCTGGTATTTGATGAAGCCACCGCCATGCTCGATCCGCTCTCCAGGCAAAGAGTGATGGATATCGCTGTTAAGCTGCACCGGCAGGGGCAGACCATCGTATGGATCACGCAGTGGATGGAGGAACTCTCAGGGGTAGACCGCGTGGTGGCATTAGAACAGGGAAATATTCTATTTAACGGTAGCCGCTCGGATTTTTTTTATGATATCTCAAGTGGGTCTGCGAAAAGCCCTTGCGAAGCGATGGGCTTCCCTCTCCCTTACAGCGTGCAGGTGGCCAAACACCTTTTGTCAATGGGTTACGAATTGAACGGATTTCCAGTTTCCGCAGCGCAACTGGCAGAGGCGGTGACCGTAAGATGAGCATTCGCTTGGAACAAGTCAGTGTAAAAGTCGGGAAGGCCACCCCCATTACGCTTCTCCATGACATTAACGGGACGATTGAAGACGGGAAAATCACACTGATCATAGGCAAAACGGGTTCTGGAAAAACCACACTTTTAGAAACCATATCTGGACTCTCACCAATCTCTTCTGGAGCGATACGGTATGACCATCAACCCCTTTGGGTCGGCAAACGGGTGAACAGCGCGCTGCGTCTTTTGACAGGCAACGTCTTTCAATACCCTGAGCACCAACTGTTTGCAAGAACAGTGAAAGGTGAATTTGAGTATTCCTTAAAACCTTATCGACTGCCCAAAAAAACCATCGATGAGCGCACCCAATCTTCCTTACAAGCGGTACAGCTAGATCAAGCGCTGCTTCATCAATCTCCTTTGATACTGAGCGGTGGCCAAAAGAGGCGCGTATCGCTTGCCAGTACCTTCTCCACCCATCCGGAATGGTTGTTTTTGGATGAACCCTCTGCCGGGCTTGATCCCATCGCATTGCAGCATCTCATTGCGATGATCCTTGAATGGAAGCAACAAAGCCGTGGCGGAATCGTCATCGCCACACACGATCTGGATGCTTTTTTGCCCATCGCAGATATGGTGTTGATCCTCAAAAATGGACGACTATTCGCAAGCACCACTCCGAATGAGTTGCTAAGCCGTATGGACCTCTTACGATATGCTGAAATAGGCTTGCCGACTTCCGCTGAAGTCGCCAGGCTTTTTCACGATAAAGGGATTGCGATTCCACCTGGTTGGCTGTCGCCTGAACAAATGGCGATGGCCATCGCGAGACAGGAACCACTTGCTCTCAAAAATGACCCTGAGGAATGTACTCCTCTAGCGCCTTTGAAAATGACAAAAGGTCATATTTCAGAAGGGAAAAGACCGCGGTCCTCTCTGGCAAAGTACATCATAGACCTTGATCCGCGGGCTAAATGGGTCATGTATTTACTTTTCTCCATCGGAATTCTCGTTCAACCGACCTGGATAGGACTGTTCTATGCCACCATGGTGAGCGCTCTGGTGGTTGGCTTGTCCCAGGTGCCAATTCGTGACTTGCGCCGATTTATTATGCCATTTTTTGTATTTATCGTCATGTCCGTTGGATTTTCGGGGATAACACTCATTTATCACACTCACCACTTTGCAGGCATTGGATTTTCCCTTCAAAACGGCATGCATACTGGGAAACAAATGTTTCGCATTTTGCTCATTATGGTGCTCGGCCTATGGTTGCCTCTCACCACCACCCACCTGAAAATAAAAAAAGGAATTGAGCAATCCCTCACGCGGATTCCCGGCATGGCAACGGTTGCCGAAGCAGTGGCGCTGAGCGCCTCGTTAACCATGAGGTTTATCCCCTTGATGCTGAGGGAAACAGACCGTTTCTCCAAAGTGGCCAGAGCACGGGGCAAATCCCATGCCAACCCCGGGAGCATCCGTCTACAAGACATCCGCGCGATCATGACGCCGCTGCTTTTGGCGGTCTTTCAATTGGCAGACAACCTGTCCACCGCGATGGAAGTGCGCGGCTATCATCGACTAGGATTAAAGCGCACCGCAAGCACCCAGCTTAAAATGACCCACAAAGATACGGCGGGGCTCATCATCGGCGCGCTACTCATCCTGATGATTTTTTTCATCAGATAATAGAAACTCCCCCCCTAGCGAACGCCTTCATAGCCATCAGGGTCGTCAATATTCGTTTGAAGGGACTTGTATTCCAGCCAGCGGTCCCTTCCCCTTGTCCTCCACTTTTGATCTGCAGACTTATCCATGAACAAATGACTGAACCAAATCCGGGTCTTTTCCCATTCTGCAAGCCTTCCGTAGAGCTCGCCAATAATATACATCAGTTTCGCATCAGGCATGACCTCTTCATCATAGTCCTGCGTTTCGTACATGTTCACGTAAAGAGATACTGCGTACTCCAGAAAACGCTTTTCTTCGGTCGATCTGTTCTGATAGCGGTATAACCAAGCAATCCGCAATGCCAAATTGGCCTGAATGAGTAACTTTTCTTTTACAATTCGACTGGATAAAAACGCCAGTTCGTAGCTTCTGAGTGCATCCTCCCAAGCCCTTTCTCCACATAGTTCAGGAATCCGAATCTTGGAAAGATATTCTTTCTCCAATTTTTCACGAATAGCAGGAATGATCGGTGAAAAGCTGTCTGTAAAAGCCAGTCCGCAATGTGGACAAACATTGACATCATAATAAATGGGGTTTTCATTTTTATAATGCGGACAAAAATCAGTGTCCACTTTCTCCATTCTCACACTGTTGGATCTCATCCGCTTGGTTTGAAATGCTTGTCCACAATTGATGCATTTTACCGATTTGTCGTATAACAAGCCAACTGCCACTACTTCCGCCTCTTTTTCTTCCGATGATACCAGCGTATTAACCATTCACGCGGGAATAGTCTGGGTGCATCGTTAATCATTCAAGTCATCATGGTTTTATTGTAACAGTATCCATCTCCATTTCACTACTTGACAAGAGGCGTTTTATGAGACTCTTAATCAGGTTATCTCCTTCCCACTCGATCATGCTGATGCCGGTACCAGTCGCGCCAAATGAGTTTATAAACAGGCAAAACCCTTGGTAAGGAATTTAACCCGGGAATCCACGGTACAAAAAGTAAGAGAAGCACTAGTACCAATGCAGAGTACGCAGCCAATTGATCACCTGCAGCAATGGTCGACCAAGGCGGGACTTGATACAAAAATGTATAGGGAGTAAGCCACCAGGGGCCCGGATAGGTCTGTTCGTCATGGCTGATCCCCCATTGCTCCCCTAACATATTGATATTACTAGCAATCTGGTGAAGGGGATCGCCTTGGAGAAACAACAAGTCATTTTGTACGTTCCACCGATACACTCCCTGATTCGTCTCGGAGTCCAGCACTCCAGACAGCAACCCCGCTTGGGCAAACCTCAATTCAGCCTGCATTAATTGCGCTACAGGGCCATAATTTCCTGTCGGTATGTTCACTTGGCTACCTGACGCCGTTGCCCTCGACAACGCTTGCCTATAGTGATTGTTCCAAGCCATCTGCTGTGCATAAGATGCAGATTGGTAAGTCGTAAGCGCGCTCCTGAGACTGCTGTTACCAGAAGCCATCGCGAGCTTGGAAAGAGGGGTGAGTACAAAATCTTTTGCGGTATTCACGGGATAAGGTGTACCCCACCACGTCTGTGGAGAAAATCCCCCTAAAGACTGCACACCAGTCACATTCCCATGCCATCCATTGTTATACGGAGGGCCATAGGAGGCAATATCTTCTGTGCCATCGATATAACCAAGTGCCGTTTGTTCAAAAAGGATCGGATCCCTTGTCGCAATCTCTTGATTGGTGATAGCGGGACGATAGGGAGCACCGGCGAACCCAGCCACAATCAATATAATGATGGTGATGATGACCAGACTAACGGTTCCCTCTTTAATCAAATCAAAATCTTTTACTTTGAATCTTCGACTGTCAGGATAGGCCCATTCTTTCAAATCCCGTCACCTTCTTCCGGGGTACCGATGGGGGGCACTACACCACGCCTGCGCACAGCCATGAGGTGTATCCCCACAATAGCCATTAAAATGATGGGCAGCACAGAGATATGTAATCCATATACCTGACCGTTATTGAGGATATTCAAGAAGCCATCCGCTCCAGCGCCATTAAATGCGTCTTTACTTTGAACCTGATTCCATTGGGAAAAGAAGTCTCCCCTGCTTAAATATCCAGTAAATGCAGTGACCACACTAAGCGCAAAGGAGATGACCCCCCATACCCAAGTTGCGCCTCTTCCCTCTCGCCACGACGACATGAAGAATTGCGCCACCAAGTGAAGCGTCATAAAGAAAAAAAAGGACTGAACACTCCAAAAGTGAACACTGCGAACATACGCACCAAGACCTGACACCTGGTACCAAACAGGATTTTTGGCTGCCATGATGATTCCGGACACAATCACTACCGCCATACTGCTTAACGTAAATACGCCAAAGCTGTAAACAAGCGATGAAACATAAAGCGGTTGTTCAGAAGGAAGCAGTTTGTCCCAAGCCAAGTCAACAGAAATTTTCTCACGGGCTTGTCTTGTCCAGTTCACGCTCTATTTCTCCTTCGAAGGGTATTTTAAGAAAACAAATACGATGAAGACAACGAGCCAAAAGATTCCCACGTAATAATTGATCCATCCGTTGGCTGTATAATCCACGCATTCACCTTCATTCCAAGAAATGTCCCGCTTAATTTGCGTACATGATCAAAAAATATTCGTTACCACTGTTTTTTCGTTAAAAAGTCACCACAAAGGTGCTGCCTACACCTTTTTCACTTTGTACACTTAATTTTCCCCCATGCATCTCCACGATCCATTTCGCAATCGAAAGTCCTAAACCCGTACCACCAGTTTCCCGCTTCCGTGCCAAATCCGCACGATAAAACCGATCGAAGGCATGAGCCATCTCCTCCTGGTCCATGCCAATTCCTGTGTCCTGCACCTTCAGGCTCGTGTGATGACGCTGTTGGGAGAGGATGACTTTGATCACCCCATCTTCCAACGTGTACTTGAGGGCATTATCGATGAGAATGATTAACAATTGTCGCAACCTCGCGCGATCTCCTTTGACCATGTAGTCCGCGCCAGACTTCGTGTCTTTTTCCATCAACAGTTGAATTTGCTTAACTTCAGCAAGCGGTGAAAAAAGGTCGTTCACCTCCATCACCAGACTGGACAGTTCGACTTCGGCTATTTCAAGAACGGCCTCATTGCCATCACTTCGCGCCAGAGTCAACAGATCATCAGTGAGCCTCGTTAATCGCCTGGCTTCCGCCTTCGCGTTGCTCACCCACTCCAGCACCTCCACCTCCGTATCATCCGCATGACTAAGCGCCAGATCAAGATTGGACTGGATGATGGTAAGTGGCGTTCTCAATTCGTGAGAAGCGTCTGCTACAAACCGTTGCTGCTGGAGCCATGAGTTTTTAATCGGTCTGAGCGCCCTTCCTGACACGTAGTATCCCGCTAATAGCGCCACCACAAAGCCGATGACTCCCACAGTGGAAAATACTTGCCAAAACTTTTGCAACACCTGAACCTGCGGAGAAATGTCCATTCCCAGTTGCAAAAAACCAATCGCCGCCCCGCCATTTCCGTTTACAATCGGCACCGTAATTAAACGCAAATGATTGCCGCTTGAAGAATCGCGCCAGGTGAGAAATTGAATCCGATTTTCCATGATTGGCGAAAAAGGCACCGCTTGTGCCAGGGTCTTATCATTTTCCGCAAGCAATTGGCCACTACTCGACCTGATATCGACAAGAAAAAGCGAGTGGATCATATGAGGCGAAATTCGGTTATCCGGTAGATTGTCTGGTTGAGGTTGACTCAGCGCCAATTTGAGTAGGTTTTCATGCTGCAACAATTCCATAGCGCCAGCCCGCATGGACCTGTCCACCTGACCGATCGTCAGCGTGTTGACCACCTCTCCTGCCACCAGAGACAGGAGCGCATAGAGTAGAATGAGAATCACAGCCAGCAATACCGTTAACTTGATTCGGGTCTTGGTAAACACATTAAACATCCTTCAGGCGATAGCCCACGCCTCGTACCGTTTCGATCGCAGGGCTCTCTTCCAACTGTGCCTCTGCCGCAAGTTGTTGAATTTTTCTTCGTAGAAAGTGAACATAGGATTCTACCACATTGATGTCCATGTCCAGTCCCCAAACTCTGTCCAAAATCAACTCCTTTGGGAGTATGCGATTGGGATTTCGCAAGAACAGTTCGAGCAATTGAAATTCTTTTGGCGTCAGAACCAGCGCGTGCCCTTCTAAATAGACCGTTCGCTCGATTAAATCCAAACGAAAACGCCCCGCTTCGAGCTCACTCACGCCAATCAAATCTCCCGAACGCCTGGTGAGTGCACGCACTCTAGCCAATAACTCCTGCGTGGCAAACGGCTTGACCAGGTAATCATCCGCTCCACTATCCAGTCCTTCCACCCGATCATGCACCGAATCTTTCGCGGTTAAAAATAAGATGGGCGTCGAGTTCCCATCTTTCCTTAGTTGTTGTACGAGTTCATAGCCATTCATGTACGGCAGCATGACGTCCACAATCAGCAAGTCATAGCTACTGTCATAGGCTTTTTGCAAGCCCTCTTTACCATCTTCCGCAGTATCCACTTCATAGTGGTGATCTTTCAGCAACTGCTCCAAAACTTGTAATAATCGTTTTTCATCATCAATCACCAAAATACGCAAAGGATTGACACCTGCCCCATCTCACATGCAACCATCTACCAATATGTCTCTCATTATAGACAAGATTCTTGAAATCCGCTGTATGGTCGATTGAGGTATCGCCTGTCGCTAATTAAAGCGATGCGATAATGTCATCCGTTTTGCGAATTTTGCCGATGCGAGGGAAGATGTATTTCAAGGTATGATAGTGTTCTTCTGCATTTAATGCGGTCATGGCATCTTCTGCGAACACTTGCTGGTAATTGTGCTGATAGGCTTCACGGGCAGTGGTCTCGACCCCAATACTCGTGGCAATCCCGCACAGTACGATCGTATCGATACCCCTTCTGCGTAGTTGCAGATCCAGATCGGTTCCAAAAAAAGCGCCCCACTGATGTTTCGTTACCAAATGATCAGTTGCCTTCGGACCAAGTTCAGGGACAATGACTGCCCAATCGCTGGGTCTTTCTCCTGCAAGCGCAGATGGTTGATCCGTAAGTGGGCGAAGCATGTCCTTACCATCCCTCGAGCCCACATTTACTAACACCACAAATGCTTCTTTTTCCCTGAATAAATCAGCGAGTTTGACCACATTGGCCAATACTGTTTTTGAATCATAAGGGGCACCTTGCAATCCCACGATTCCTTTTTGCATATCGATCACGACCAGCGCCGTCTTTTTCATATCCAGTTGCAGCTTATCCGTCACTTGATTCGCCTCCATTACTTCTTTATCCAATAAAGAATATAGCACAAAAGCTGACGTGAACGTGAAATCATGGTTGAATATCGCTTAAAAAAAATAATGACCATGGACATCCGTCGACACGACTCTTTGACAGATGCCGTATTGTTCAGTATCAAACCTTGGAGGTGATTCCTAATGGGAACATTCGGTGGGTATACACGCTGGGCAGTCGTATTTCTGATCATTTTCGTCCTGTTCTTCTTGCTCGTACCTGCATGGGGCGGAGGTTATGGCGGCGCGGGATACTAATCCCCCGCTCTCAATCCAATAAAAATTGGGGGTAATATGGTATGGATGGGGTATATGGCGGTTACACACGCTGGGCCATCGTGTTTCTGATCATTTTTGTCTTGTTCCTGCTCCTTGTCCCTTACGGCACAAGGGAAGTCTGCAACACCGTGCCGGTTTACTAGAAAAGAGGTGGGCAGATTGGTCTCAGGGTCTGCCCACTTTTACTTTTGTCTAAATAAATATGGTAGTATAACCTTAAGTGCGAATTAAGTCGAAAAAATAGCTTTTCGCGATCATTTATTGGTCCTACGAGAAGGTGTATCCATGCGATTACGAGATATCAGATTCGGTATATTATATAAATTCATCGGAGTTACCCTAATCCCCATCGTCATTCTCCTATTGTCGGTGGTATTGGTCTTACATGACGTACAATCCTCAGCTAACGATTTTGCACTTGAAAGCAAATCGTACAGTCCCTTGATGATCAGAATGGAACAACTATCTAGAAGATTTTATCGCTGGGATGACGACCTCAATATGGCCGTGCTCGCTTTGCTTGATCATCGTCCGTCCATGGTAAGCCCTCAACTGAATGATGCACAAAATTCGGAAAGTCAACTCTACTCAGATCTCGAATCTGCCAAACAACTTGGCATGTCTACTACAGATTATGATCGCCTCAAAAAAGAACTGGATATTTATGCGGATTATTCCAATGTCGTCACCCAGGCCATTCACAGCAGAAACCTCCCAACGGCAATCAAAACACAACTGATCACCAATGCGAACATTTCCTATATGCTGATGATTGCCTTTGTTGGCGGGAGGCTGG
>JAJZAS010000036.1 GCA_021799325.1 Bacillota bacterium
GTACACGTTTGTCAAAATCGCCATTGGGTGTACGGACGAGTGTGGGTTTGAGGTTAAGTACCTCTTTGAAGCTGTGTTCTGCTTTCCCCATTTGCTCCCTGATCCAGTTGTCCGTTTGCTCGCTGAAATCTTTGTGCATATACCCATGACTGCCAATTTCATAGCCCATGCTTTTGATTTGTTTGGCAATTTCCTGGTGATGCATAATCCAAGGTCCGGAAAGAAAAAATGTGGCTTTTTGGACATTTTTGGTCTTTAATACGTTGAGTATAGGGCCGGGCATTTTCTCGCCCCAAGAAATATCGAATGTCAGGGCAACCATCTTTTTGGTCGTATCTACTTTGTAGATGGCGCTTGGCGCTTGCGGCACGTGCTTTGTAGAAGCAAAAGCAGGAGTAAAGGTTTGAAACAAAAGCAAAAACAGAGCGGTAAACATCCAGATCAACGATTTTTTTAGCAAACCGGCACCTCCAGGTTCAATGTCAGTAGCAAGTTTGCGCAACACTGGGTATGATCATACAATGTTTAGTGATGAAGGGGTGATTCCCATATTATTTTTTAGAAGAATGAATAGGTATATGCGATTGTCATTGCTGATTTTCGTGGTGGGGCTGGCGCTTGGCGCGATCTTTGCCAATCCATTGCAGACAGCGCTCAGTCCGCTCATGACTGATCTGAAAACGCTCGCTACTGGCATGAAACACGAGGCGTTTGGCGCCATGATGATGACGCTTTTTCTGCACAATTTGCGCACCAGCATCTTTATGATGGTTGGGGGAATATTGTTTGGCGTATTACCCGCACTATTCGTGATGGTCAATGGGGCGTTAGTGGGATACGTCCTCGCGATCACGTATCATGCAACGCACGTGAATCCTTTTTTGCTATTTGCAGCGGGAATACTGCCACACGGCATTTTTGAGATACCGGCTTATCTGCTCGCGAGCGCATTTGGCATGCGTGCTGGCGTGCTCTTAATTCGGTCGATGGGGAGAAACTTGGGGAATGATAATTGGCGTAAACTCGGCAAGGATGTATTGCCGACCGTTCTCATCGTCGTGGTGTTCCTATTTATCGCAGCGAACATTGAAACAGGGGTCACACCTGTACTTTTGCGAATGGTCTATCACCAGGCATAATTAAAGGAGTTCTTCGGCTTCCTCGAGTGAAAACGTGGTGATCTTGCCTTCTCCTTTTTCCTGATATGAAATAGTATAACCATCAAAAGAGCGGGCAAGCAGTTGGAGTTCGCTGATGCGGTACTCCTCGTCCAGTTTGCCAGCAACTTCTTGTTGCGCCATCGCATATTCCTCATTCTCCGGGTCAAGCATAAGAACAGCGGCAAGTTGCGTCCAACTGAGGAGCAATATTTTATCGTCTTCCAAAAGCTTCATCACCTTTCTTGATAGTATGGTACCATAGGTGAGTGACGTTAAACAAAGGATGTGGCACAGTGACACAGGAACAACGTAGAAAACTTCGGGTGATTGGCGTTCCTTCCGACTTGGGACAAGGTCGAAGAGGCGTGGATATGGGCCCGAGCGCGATCAGGTACGCTGGTCTTTCTGAAAAAATGCGGGAATTGGGGCATGTCATTGAGGACATAGGCAACGTAGACGTCCCGCCTGCCGAATCGAGGGTTCAAGGTTCAGAAAAGGTAAAGTATTTAGATCAGGTCAAAGTGGTGTGTGATGAGCTTCGTGAAGTAGTTCGCGATGCATTGAAAGAAGGATTTACTCCGGTGGCGCTTGGTGGTGACCATAGCATCGCGATTGGCAGTATCGCTGGCGCGATTGAGGCAAAAGGCAACTTGGGATGCATTTGGTTTGATGCGCACGGGGACATGAACACGCCGGAAACCACGCCAAGTGGTAACATCCACGGCATGCCGCTTGCCGTCTCGCTTGGGTTAGGCCATCCCGATCTCGTCAATCTCGGTGGAATCAGCCCTAAGCTAAATCCTGAAAATGTGGTGCTAGTCGGCGCTAGATCGATTGACGGCGAAGAGAGAAGACTCATTCACGAGACGGGGATACACGTTTTTACCATGAAAGACGTGGACGAGATGGGAATGAGCGTGGTGATGCACAAAGCGATAGAAATTGCATCCAATGGCACAAACGGAGTTCATTTGAGCGTGGATTTGGATGGAATCGATCCGATGCACGCACCAGGAGTCGGAACGCCTGTCAATGGTGGGTTTACTTATCGGGAAGGGCATCTGGCGATGGAAGTATTGGCCGCTGCAAATTGTGTCGTGTCTGTTGATTTTGTCGAAGTCAATCCCATCCTTGATGAGCATAACAAAACCGGGTTATTGACGGTGGAACTGGCGGCATCGCTTTTTGGCCTGACCGTCATTTAATGATACGGGAGTGTAGGCATAGTCCATCATGTTTTCTGAATTGACTTTTGAAGAGTTAAAAGATCGTAAAGATCTGGTATGGATTGACGTTCGCTCTGAAGGTGAATTCGAAGAGTCGATGATACCAGGTTCTTTCAATGTGCCTCTTTTTAACAATGAGGAACGAGCAAAAATTGGCACCATTTATAAACAAGCGAGTCCAGATCGAGCCAGATGGGTTGGATTGGAGATTGCTTCGCAAAAGCTCCCGGCGTTGGTCAAAGCAGTTATCGAATTGACAGCCGGGAAAACTCCTGTCATCTATTGTTGGCGTGGCGGAATGAGGAGCAAGACGGTCGCCACCATTCTGGATTTGATGGGGATCAGTGCGATTCGATTAACAGGCGGTTATCGAGGGTATCGCCAATATGTCACGGGCAGCTTTGAGTCGATGACGGCAGCCGATTTACCGCCTTTGATTGTCATTCATGGGATGACCGGGGTGGGGAAAACCACGCTGTTGCGCCTACTTGCGGGCGAAGGGGAACCGGTGCTTGATTTGGAAGGACTGGCTCGACACAGGGGATCAGTGTTTGGTGGTATTGGGCTGAATCCGGCAAATCAACGGCAATTTGATTCCTTACTATATGATGAATTGCAATCCCTTCGCGGAAAACCATATCTGTTGATGGAAGCGGAAAGTAAGCGTGTGGGTCGAGTGACCGTGCCTGATTTTTTGATGGATGCCAAAAAAACGGCGATCAACGTGGAATTGGTAGCTCCTATATCGGTCAGAATTATGCGAACACTGGATCAGTATAAATTAGCGGACGATGAGGCTTTTCATGAATCAGTGGAGCGGGCGATTATTTTCATCCAGAAGCGTTTTAGTCCTGATTTGCGTCAACGGGTCTATGAGTGGCTGGATGCTAGAGCCTATGAACCGCTAATTGGCGCACTCCTTGAGGAATATTACGACCCGCGCTATGAGTATGCAAGAAGGGATTATGAGCGTCCTTTTTTGATGGTCGATGCGACGAATTTGCATGAGGCTTCGGCGCACCTTCGTAATGAACTCCTGAGAATCGGGCAGGTGTCGTGACAAGCAGGTGATTTTCCTCATTTATTAACCATCAGATGCCGGAAATAGGGGTTTGATGGTTCATGATTTATTTGGCACTTGGAGATTCGATCACCTACGGTTATGATGCTACGGATGAAGCGGAAAAGTACGTCACGAAGCTGGTTCATCAATTGAATGAGAAAAAAAGAACCAGTTTCTATGTTCATGCCAAGCCTGGATGGACATCGCAACAACTCTTGAAGTCCCTAGATCGCATACCGCCATGTATTGTGGAGGAGGCTGAGCTCATCAGCCTCCTGATTGGTGGCAATGACCTGATCAAGGCCATGCCGTGGTTTTTGCACGATCAGGATGAGGGGATGTTCAGGTTAAGGCAGTCTTTTTATCCGCAGGTTGAACAGATCGTCGATAAAGTAAATGTCAATCCTGAGGCGATTTTCATGCTTTGCACGATCTACAACCCCTTCCCCAACTCGGATCTGGCTGTTTTTGCGGTGGACGGCTTAAATACGATGCTAAAGCAAATTGCGGAGCAAAAGCATTGCGTGTTGGTGCCTGTCCATCACTACTACGGTGGGAATGAACAGGACCTAGTCAATCGCTTCAAACGGGGAGCGCTTGAAGACTTTCGTTTATTTAAGAATCCCATTCACCCTAATGATTTAGGTCATACCAGAATCGCAGAAGCCATTTTTAAGACGGTGTATCCGAGAAAAAGTGAACAGGCGTCACAGCAAAAACGCCTGCAACAACGAAAAGGCAAAGCGGACTTGAAAAAAAGACACGAGGTGAGAAAAAGGGTATAATATCAAGAGGGTATCTATTCAATTGATACTCAATCTTTCCTCAGAATGTTTTTCTCCTTATATTAACAGGACAAATTTGTCACGATGGCGAATATTCCTAAAATACGATAAAAAAAATAAATCATTACGGATTGCTCTGGGTGAATGACAAATGAATCAAATTCTGGAACTCATTCATAAATTTACAATATTTGATATTATCGATATTGCCATTGTGTCGTTTGTATTTTATCGCGTGATACTACTTATTAGAGGGACGCGTGCGGTGCAATTGCTCAAAGGCGTCTTTGTCTTGCTTTTGGCGACTGGTGCAAGCAATTTGCTTCATCTGGATGCCTTGAACTGGCTGTTGAATAAAGTATGGGAAGTGGGGCTTTTAGCCATTCCTGTTGTTTTTCAGCCGGAACTTCGCCGAGCTTTAGGACAGTTAGGCCGTTCCAACTGGTTCAACATTTCCATGCGCTGGCAGGGGACCAATGGCGTCACGCACACGGTTCATGAACTGGTGAGGGCAGCGCAGGTGTTTTCCAAAAACCGTATCGGTGCGTTGATTGTAATGGAAAGAAGCACAGGTTTAAATGAATACATCGAAACGGGAATTGCCATACAGGGGATTCTGTCCGCTGAACTACTGATCAATACGTTTATCCCCAATACGCCACTTCATGATGGCGCAATGGTGATACGCGCCGACCGAATTATCGCTGCCTCCTGTTATTTGCCGCTCAGTGACAGGTCTGATATCGCAAAGGAACTTGGCACGAGACATCGGGCAGCCGTGGGGATTACGGAGCAGTCTGATGCGCTTGTCCTTGTGGTTTCTGAAGAGACGGGAAAAATTTCGATCGCAGAAAATGGTGAACTACAACGAGATCTGGATGAAGGAGCATTAAGCGATCGATTAACTAAAGGCCTCAGTGATCCGCAAAAGAGTACGTTTCGCTGGTTTAACCGGAAGGCGGGTGTGGAGTGAGAAGACGCAGCCTGTTTGACAACAACCTGTTTGTTCGGCTTATTTCCGTGGTACTTGGCTTCCTGCTCTGGGTGGTAGTGAGTTTTTCTTCTAATTCGCAAGGAACTGGTCTTGCCACCACCACGCAAGTACTGCACAACATTCCAGTGATCGTGCTTACTTCTCCGCAGATGATGGCCACCTCAGAGCGACCTGTACGGGTAAACCTCAGTGTCTCAGGAAGCATTTTTGATGTGGCCACGGTACAGGCTGACTCCTCTGGTATTCGGGCTGTCGCCAATGCGACGACGATGGGGCCGGGGAAACATCAGGTGCCGATTATCATTGAAAATTCCCCATCAAGCGCCGTGACATATGTGCCGGAAACACCCTATGCGGAAGTCAATATTCAGGAACGTGTAGCCTCTCCTTTTTCATTGAATGTGAAAGTGGTTGGCAAACCGCAAGCAGGGATGCGCCTGGGCCTTCCTATTTCGTCGAACAATCAGATTGTCGTAAGCGGACCGGATGCGCTGGTGCACCAAGTAACTGCAGTAAAGGCGCTCGTCGATGTGACGGGAAGTACGGACAGCGTGACGAGAATGGTGCCGGTTTTGCCAGTGAACAAAAATGGACAAGTGGTGCAAGGCGTTTTTTGCAATCCGGAAACGGTGACCATATCGGTGCCGGTACTAAGCCCTGTTCATCAATTGCAATTAGTGCCTTTCATCACGGGTCAACCTGCGGCTAAATGGTCGGTAGCTAGTGTAGCTGTTATGCCGTCTTCCATATCGGTGACAGGACCTTTGCAGGCCAAACTTCCTTCTTATCTCACCTTGCCACCGGTGGATGTCGCTCGTCTCACTCATTCTAAGACGTTTACAGTGGCAATTCCCGCGCCCTTTAACGGAGCCAAACTGAGTGTGCCTGTGGCGCAGGTAAGGGTGGAATTGGCACCCAAAGGGTCAACAACGTTGCAAGGCATCCCGATAAAGATCATGGGGAATACCAGGGGTCATCAATTTACCATTCAGGGGCCCCAATTTGTGCGTTTAACAATTACTGGCGCAGATTCTGAATTAGAAAATTTCCAATCTCAGGATGTCAGTGTGTATGTGGATGTTAGCGGTTTGAAACTGAATAAACCCACCATGCTTCCAGTGACGGTGGTAGTGCCTAGTTACCTGAGTGTCGCAAAAGTGTTGCCAGATCGTGTTGCTGTGGTGGCCATGAAGTGATGATGCAAATTTTACTTGTATAGGGTAAACGCCTGTGCGACAATGGCGAAGTGTATCCTTGAACGATGTTGATAGTGAGGCTAAAGGAGTCATAGATAGTGAGAAGACTGTTTGGAACAGATGGAGTCAGAGGGGTGGCTAATCGCGACCTTACTGCTGAACTGGCTTACCAACTGGGGTTTGCCGCAGCTTGCGTATTGGGGAAAAAAAGCGATAATCGTCCTTTTTTTGTGATAGGAAAAGACACTCGTTCTTCGGGCGATATGCTCGAAGCGGCATTAACTGCCGGAATCATGGCAGCAGGAGTGGACGTTCATTTACTTGGTATCATTCCCACACCGGGGGTGGCGTATTTGACTCGCAACTCCCATGCGGCAGCGGGAGTGATGATTTCTGCCTCCCACAATCCGGTGGAGGATAATGGTATCAAGTTTTTTGGCGCAGACGGATACAAGTTGATTGATGCGATGGAAGATGAAATTGAACTCATGATGGAACAGATGCAGGAATGCGAGCGTCCGATTGCAAGTGAAGTGGGTAGACGCGTGGAAAACGGACTTGGTGCAACGGATTATGCGAAATTCCTGAAAAACACGGTGAAGCATCGCCTGGATGGTCTCAAGGTGGCGGTAGACGCGGCGAACGGTGCTGCATATGCTTTAGCAAAAGAGGTGCTGACTGAGCTAGGAGCAGAAGTTTATGCATTTGCCGATGAAGCGGATGGCGCCAAGATCAACGTCAGTTGCGGCTCCACGCATCCGGATTTTATCGCTGCCAAGGTAAAAGAGATTGGTGCTCAGGTTGGGCTTGCTTTTGATGGCGATGCGGACCGCCTGATTGCGATTGATGAACATGGTGAAATTGTGGATGGGGATCGGATGATGCTCATTTGCGGAAAACATCTGCGTGAAAAAGGTGAGCTACGCGGCCATACCATCGTGTCGACGGTGATGAGCAATTATGGATTTGTGAAAGCGGCGAGAGAACTTGGCATCGAGCTGGTGAGAACCGCGGTTGGCGACCGCTATGTGATGGAAGCGATGCGCGAGGGCGGATTTATCCTAGGTGGGGAACAGTCGGGCCATGTAATTTTTCTCAACCACAACACTACGGGGGACGGCATCTTAACTGCGCTGCAACTGCTTAGTGTCGTGGTGGAATCTGGCGAACCACTGAGTAAACTAGCGGGGATCATGCGGTCTTATCCACAGGTGCTAGTCAACGTGAGGGTGAAGGATAAGACGGCCTGGCGGCAGAATGATGCCATCGCCAAGGCAATTCTCAACGTGGAAAACAAGTTGGGGGAAGACGGCAGGATACTGGTCAGGGAGTCTGGTACTGAGCCGATTGTGCGTGTGATGGCGGAAGGGCCGGATGAAACTGTTGTACGTTCGTATGTGGAGGAAGTCGTAGCAGTGGTGCATCGGGAATTGGGATGATGAAGCAACGGAATCGATGAAAGGTGGTGGTGGGTGGCAAAAGGACTTAGGACATTACACGTTGCGTAAGCGCCTGGACTCGCTTCGCTCACGGAGAGTTATGGAAGCGAGTTGACGCGGTGGAGGTTAGCGAACCATTCGGCGGGTGCCTCCCGGTGTTCGTCCGCGCCGAGAAATGAAGCACAAAACTGTTGGGGAACTGGCAGGACAAAGGCTTTTTAGGACGAGGGAACGAACCTTGCAATCCCTTGGGCGTAAATTACAACGAGGATGCGTTTAGCCTCCGGCATGGGGCTGGTTGGTGATGCGCGCGGGGATGGAGGAACTGAATTTGTGTGGAATAGTAGGTTACATTGGCCCAAGAAACGCACAGGACGTACTGTTATCCGGTTTGGCCAAATTGGAGTATCGCGGGTATGACTCTGCAGGAATTGCGATTTATGATCATGGTGAGGTAAAGCTAGCAAAAACAGTGGGACGTCTGGCTGCGCTCGAAGCAAAACTGAACGGAGCAACAATTTCGGGCAATTTGGGGATTGGGCATACTCGCTGGGCTACGCACGGGAAACCATCGGATGAAAATGCACACCCTCATGCGGGATGCGCCAGTGATTTTGCAGTGGTTCACAATGGGATTATTGAAAACTATTTGGCGTTAAAGGAAAAGTTGCTTGCATCCGGGCATCATTTTGCTTCGGAGACGGATACAGAAATTATTGCGCATTTGCTGGAAGAGCTTTGGACAGGGGATCTTTTTTCTACTGTGTTAAAGGTGCTTGAAGAAATTCGTGGAGCCTATGCTCTCGCGATCATGACGAAAAATGATCCGGGGAAACTAGTGGCGGTGCGGAAACACTCGCCGCTTGTTATTGGGCTAGGTGATGGGGAAAACTTCTGCGCTTCGGATATCCCGGCTATTCTCGAATATACGCGGGATGTACTGATCATGGAGGAAGGGGAAATAGCGCTCATTACGGAATCGTCGGTCGAGTGTTTTGATTTAAAAGGAAATTCGATCGAGAAAAAAGTATTTCAGGTAACATGGGATCCGGTGGCCGCGGAAAAAGGCGGATATGACCATTACATGTTAAAGGAAATCCATGAACAGCCGCGTGCGGTGCGCGATACGATGAGTGGCCGGCTTTCTGACGATGGACGCAAAGTGATGCTTCCGGAATTAAAATGGCCGGAAGGATATGCGCAAGCGGTGGATCGCATCCACATCGTGGCAGCGGGAACGTCTTATCATGCAGGACTGGTGGGAAAAACGGTCATCGAGTCACTGACCCGGATTCCGGTGGACGTGGAGATTGCATCGGAGTATCGCTATCGGGACCCGATTGTCACGGATCATACGTTGATGGTGGTCATCTCTCAGTCTGGGGAGACGGCAGATACACTTGCAGCGCTTCGCAACAGCAAGGAGCGGGGGATTAGGGTGCTGGCGATCACCAACGTGGTGGGCAGTTCGGTAGCACGGGAAGCAAACGATGTAATCGTGACTTGGGCGGGACCGGAGATTTCGGTGGCTTCGACCAAGGCGTATACTACGCAATTGATCGCGCTTTATCTACTGGCACTTTATTTGGGGCAAGAGCGGGGAAAACTTGATGACGTGTTTGTGAATGGTTTTCTTAAAGATATGAAGGAATTACCAGACAAACTGGATGAGATTCTGGAATCCTCTCCGTGGATTGAACAAACGGCAAAAGACTTTGCGGTGTGGGATGATGCGTTTTTCCTTGGTCGCGGGATTGACTATGCGGTGGCGCTGGAAGGTGCGCTGAAATACAAGGAGATCTCGTATATTCATGCGGAAGCCTATCCTGCCGGGGAGTTGAAGCACGGCACATTGGCGCTGATTGTGGAAGGTGTCCCGGTCATCGCGCTAGTCACGGAGGATTCGCTGTACGAAAAGTCGGTCAGTAACATCAAGGAAGTCAAGGCGCGCGGGGCACACGTGCTGGCGATCGCCTGGGCGGGAGATGAAGAGATTGGCAAGTCGGTGGATCGTGTGCTGTATATTCCTCGCACGCGAACGGCGTTGGCGCCAGTACTGATGGTGGCCCCGCTGCAATTGCTGGCGTACTACGCATCGGTGGCGCGCGGCAATGACGTGGATAAGCCGAGAAACTTGGCAAAGTCGGTGACGGTGGAGTAGTTATTTTCTTGGAGAATTTATCTTGTCCCCGTCAAATCAACTCGTACTCGCAGTAAAATAACATCTACCCGCAGTTGACCACTTGTACTCTGACCTGGGAGAAACTGGACAATAACACTCCAGAATCTCCCGTGTCTTTTTCATTTTCAATGGATTCATCACTGGATAAAACATCCCGCCCCGATCCACCAATTATCCATCAATTATCCACC
>JAJZAS010000037.1 GCA_021799325.1 Bacillota bacterium
ACAAAATTAACCTATCAGTATATATAATAATAAACATAATGGTAATTATGGAAAGGGCGTTTATCGTGATCAAAGAAGAGCGTTGGTTCGCAAAATTGGGCAATTTGGTTGCTGGCTCACGAAGTAAGTGGGTGACGCTGATCGTATGGCTGGCGCTCGCCATCCTACTGTCCGTTTTCTTTCCATCTGTCAATAAAATGGAAAACAACAGCGCCGCGTCACTTCCAAATCAGGCTGCATCAGTAGAAGCGACACAAACCATACAGAAGGCTTTTCCAAGTCACAATGGGGTGCCTGCGCTCATTGTCTGGTACGAGTCAGGAGGACTTACCACAAAGAGTCTGGCATCAGTTCAAAAAGCGGCCAAAGCGATTGCTGCTCACCCCTTGCCAGGTCAAAAAAGTGTGGTTCCGCTTCAAAAAATGCCCCTCTTTGTGGTGGCTTCACTTCGCTCTAAAGACCATACCACCCTCGTGTTGCCTGTAAATTTCAATGCCACACTTGCCTCCACCACTCTTGCAGCAAATATGACAAAATTGCAAACCACTATTAATCTGGCCTTAGGACATGACGTTTTTTCGTCATCACTGACAGCAAGTGGGTTACATGCGCGGATCACTGGTCCTGCTGGCATCGCATCGGACGCGCTCGGTCTTTTTAAAAACGCAGATATTACCTTACTTGCCGCCACCACCATGCTGGTACTAATTTTGCTGATCCTCCTATACCGCTCACCAATCATGGCGTTTGTCCCGCTCATTGCTGTCGGATTTGCGTATATGGTGATCAGCCCGGTATTAGGCATGCTTGCGAAAACTGGTGTGATCGTGGTCGATGCTCAGGGCGTTTCGATCATGACCGTCTTGCTTTTTGGCGCAGGAACAGATTATTGCCTATTTCTCGTTTCTCGCTACAGAGAACGGTTATATCATGAAAAAAATCAGCATCTGGCGATGAAAGAAGCGCTAGGCGGGGCTGGCGGTGCAATTGCCATGAGCGGGCTGACCGTGGTCGTGTCACTCTTTACCTTGTTACTTGCCGTGTATGGTTCAGACCATCGCTTTGCAGTGCCTTTTAGTGTCGCCATCCTTATCATGGCTATCGCTGGCGTGACACTTGTTCCTGCACTACTTGCCATCTTTGGCAGGTGGTCATTCTTTCCCTTTATCCCCTATACCCCTGAACTGTGGGACGCCAAACTTGCTAGAAAAAAATCCTCTAAGAAAATGCCCTCTCACCTGAAACGAAGAGGTCAACCGGGTAGGATCAGCCAATGGATAGGGAATGTCGTGGCGAAAAAACCTTGGCCAGTGACCATCATCAGCCTGATTCTGTTGGCGATCCTTGCATCATTTAGCATGCAAATCAAGACCACCTACAATATCCTGACATCCTTTCCGGCCACGATGCCATCGCGCGAAGGCTTTACGCTTCTAGCAGACCACTTTTCATCAGGAAGTCTTGCGCCTGTGCAAGTTGTCATTCAGGGCGGACATGCGGCATCAGTTAAAAGCAGCATCGCCGACTTACCCTTTGTAAAAAGCGTCAGTACCCCTACAAAGAGCACTAATATCCCAAGTGATTCACTCTTACAGGTAACACTAAAGTCAGACCCCTATAGCAATCAGGCCATGAACCAAATTTCCACGCTAAAAACCACCATCATGCATACCCTGCAACAGGATGGCGTGAACAGTCCTACGGGAAAAGTCTGGATTGGCGGTGAGACAGCGACACAACAAGACACCAAGTACTATACGTTGAGAGACACAAGGGTGATCATACCCGTAGTCATCGTGATCATCGCTTTGCTCTTACTCGTCTACCTGCGCTCTATTGTGGCCATGGTCTACCTCATCGCCACTGTCTTGCTTTCTTTCTTTGCAGCGCTCGGTACAGGGTGGATCATTTTGCATCATATCATGGGCGCAACCGCCATACAGGGGGCCATCCCTCTTTATGCTTTTGTCTTTCTGGTCGCGCTAGGCGAAGACTACAACATCTTCATGATTTCGAGGATTTGGCAGGAGCACACCATCCATGACCTGAAAACAGCGATTTTTCGAGGAGTGAGTTCTACCAGCACGGTGATCACCTCAGCCGGACTAATCTTAGCGGGAACGTTTGCAGTGCTTGCTACTCTGCCCATACAGGTGCTCGTTCAGTTTGGCATCGTCACTGCAGTCGGAGTATTACTTGACACCTTTATTGTGAGACCATTTCTGGTGCCATCGATTACCGCCATACTCGGGAGTTTCTCGTTTTGGCCAGGAAAAATCAAAGAACAATCCGAGTCACTCGCTCCTGCTTGGTACGAGGATTAGTAAAATTAACGAACTTGCGCCATCGAATGAATCGGTGGCGTTTTTTTATTCCCGATACGCCTCTTCTTCCACCAAAGCCCAGTACCCCACAATCTGTTCTCCAACTTTGATCACAGAGATCGTACATGCGGCGACCCATATCTGACCGGTAGCCTTTTTATTGATAAAGCGCCCTTCCCAATAGCCCTCTTCCGATAGAGCGCGGTTCAAGGAATCATAGACTTTCGCATTGTTATGGTAGGGAGAGGCCAGCATTCTTGGTTTATTCCCTATCAGTTCTGCACGCGTAAAACCGGTAATCCGTTCATATACAGGGTTTACTTCAATGATTCGATGCCTTTCATCCGTTAATACAAATCCCTTCGGAGTCCTTTCCATGATTTGCTTAAATGCATCTCCCACCCATTGCAGACGCTTTTCTTCGGCCTCATCAGGTGATTTTTCGTCGATGTCCCAGACCACTTTGTTTTTATTGGTTCGTTTTCCCAGAAGCAATGCCTTGTCTGCTACTACAATCAGTTCCTCGCTTAGCGTACCAACGGTGGCCCCGATGGTGGCCCGCAAATAATAGGGCTCAGGATTACCACCTATATAGACAGGAGCCGCAATCAGATGATGGTGGATTTTATCAGCCGCATCTTTTAAATCACGATGTTCCTGCTCCATCAGCAAAACGACAAACTCGTCACCACCCCAGCGGATCACCGCGTCTCTTTCCTCGACACTTCGCTCCAGACGATGAGCCACTTCAATCAGGAGGCGATCGCCCACTTCATGGCCAAAGGTATCATTCACGTACTTGAATTCATCTAAATCCACCATCAGCGCAGCGCCTGATGCAGCTGCATGATGATGTAATACCCATGCCTCATATCCGCGACGATTGAAAAGTCCTGTTAACGGGTCTTCATTGCGTTCCCGAAGCACTGTTTCACGATGCAGTCGTTCATTTACGTAGGTAATAAAAGGAAGTAGAACTGCCAATAGTTGCAACAGGTTGGTTGCCGTTCCAAACGGCCCGTGAAGATGCAACCACGGCGCCAGCGCAGCAAGTGCCAGCAGCGTGTAAATTCCCCACATGGGAGACCTTCTAATGGAAACAGCGACAAAAGCTAATCCTTCCGTGAAGAGAAGAATGACCCACAACATGATTTCATAATGTCTCCATCCAGCGAAGAACAAGACCTGGAGCCCCTGCAAGAGAATAGCGAGCAGCAATGGATAAGCAAATTTTTTATGTAGGTGCCTTTGCAAATCCATTAAAGTAATCGTAAGCACTATATAAACGCTCAAACTTGGCATTGCGATGAACCAGTTCCAAATCCATAGTCCCGCAATAGGCGCAATAAATTCAATATATACCCAGATGATATCCGGTATTTTTATTAAGTATTTCCATCTTCTTAAGTGTACAATTAATTCCCAAAACCCGATGATACCGGCTGATATCCAGATGGCCTGCACCACGGCATTCACATCAATATAAATTCCCTTCACTGTCACCGGATCAGCATCCTTTTATCTATACAAGATCGATCATCTCACCTCTCATCCTACCTTTTTGGAATATAAAATAAAAGTTTTGTTGACAAATTTGTAGCATAACCAGCAAAATGGAATGAGCAATGTCATCAGTTTATATTCAGCTTATTATCGATTCAATAAGGGGTTCATCTATGAACACGTTATTTATAGTCAATCCTGCAGCAGGTCGCGGTAAATGCTTTCGTATATGGACACGTTTTGAGGAAGTCTTGCAGGAAAAAGCTAATTTCCCTTATGCCGTACGTTTAACAAGAAACAAGGGCGATGCAAAAAAGTTTTCCGCCACCGCACTGCAGGAGGGATTTGAAAGAATCATTTCTGTTGGCGGCGATGGCACACTGAACGAGATTGTGAATGGCGTGGTAACCGCCAAAATAATATTAGGAATTCTGCCTTTTGGCACAGGTAATGATTTGGCCCACGCGCTAAACCTAAGCCTAGATTTCAGTCAACTGATGAAAGCGCTTGTCTCTCCTACCATTAGAAACATTGACTTAGTGAAAATCAACCAGGATTATTTTATCAATGCGTCCGGTATTGGAATCGATGGCTACGTGGTGAAACACATTGACAGCCGACCGATGATAAAAAAGTTAGGTAAAATAGGATATATGTTAAGCGCTTTTCAAACATTAATGCAGTATCATCCGGTACAATTAAATGTGACTATCGATGGTGAGAATCGCGTATTATCTAATGTATGGATCCTCGCGATGGCGAATGGCCCCTATTTTGGCGGTGGCATGAAGATTTGTCCTGATGCCAGTCTCACCGATGGCTTATTGGATCTATGCATGGTACAGAATCTGACCAAACTTAGTTTCCTAAAGTTATTTCCCCTGGTCTATTCCGGTCGTCATGTACAACAACATCAATATGTCACCACACTCAAGGCAAAAAAAGTAACATTTGATTCTCCCGCCCACCTAGTACTGCAAATGGACGGCGAAATCAAGGAATCAACAAGCGTGACAGTGGAAGTGATTCCGGGCGCCATTCAATTAATCACGTAAAAGAGAGGTTATCCGATGTTTGCACCTTGGTTGATTGCGCTGGATTTAGACGGCACTTTATTAAAAAGAGACCATACCATTGGAGAGGCGACAAAAAAAGCCCTTCGACAAGCCATAGAGTCCGGACACATCGTGGCGATTGCCACAGGAAGGCCGCCGAGAGCGGCAAAAACTGCGTATCAGGAACTGCAACTCACCACTCCGCTGATTGCGCTAAATGGCGCCTATATCCAATTTTCTGATCGCCCCGACGATTGTAAAGTGACCACACTGCCACAGGAGATCATTGAAGAGATCACCAAAAAGGCCATCGTACTTGGAAGCCGAGGAATCCTGGCTGAACTGGGAACTCATTGTGTCATTCGTCAAAATGATCCCCCCATCTTGATGGACGAGGAACACGAACAGTTTTTTTATGATGCGGTCGTGGCAGAAACGCCTGAAGAGCCAGCCATTTACCAGCCCCTTGAAACTCCTTGGCCCGGTAATGCTTATTCCCTTTTAATTCAACTGCCACGAGTTTGGCATCAGGAGATCCATGATTGGTTGGAAGCCAAATGGCCCCATCAGTTGTATATGAGATCATGGCGACAACCGTTTGATGTGATAGAAGTCATGTCCCATCATGTCAGTAAAGCCACTGGCCTTATGGAGATCCAACGTCATTACCAGATAGAAAAAGACCACATCATTGCCTTTGGGGATGAGATGAATGACCTGGAGATGTTTCGATATGCTGCCATCGGCGTAGCTATGGGCAACGCCAACCCGCAATTATTGCCCTATGCTACGCATGTGACAGAGGATTGCGAGAATGACGGCATTGCCGCTTACTTGAATCAGCGGTTTTTTCCTTCCGATTCTCTATGCTAATACTTCCACTCCCGCATTTTCGTATAATGCTGCATAGACGCCGCGCATGCGCAATAATTGATCATGAGTCCCGTATTCCACCACTTGTCCATGATCCATTACGAGAATCACATCTGCGTGACGTACGGTAGACAACCGATGGGCGATGACAAGGGTGGTTCTGGACTCCGTTAGCCTGGATAAGCCGTTTTGCACCATCTCTTCTGTCTGACTGTCCAAACTGGCAGTGGCTTCATCCAAAATCAACACTCTCGGGTTTAGTGCCACCATCCTGGCAAAAGACAGCAACTGCCTTTCCCCCATCGAAATATTGGCGCCTTTGGCATATAGCCAGGTCTGATAGCCGTCTGGCATTCGTTCAATTAAGGGATGGATCCCCACCGCCTTCGCGGCACTTACAATGGTTTCATCACTGATGTCCGATCGAAACATCCGAATGTTATCCGCGATGGTGCCAGTAAAGAGTTGCAAGTCCTGCTGAACCATCCCAATATAATGATGAAGATCCGTTAACGACATTTGCCTGATATCTACCCCATCTAGCATGATGGAACCATAATCTGGATCATATTGTCTTGTTAAAAGACTCATGATAGTGCTTTTCCCTGCCCCTGTTGCTCCGACTACCCCAACGAATTGGCCAGGTTCAATCACAAAAGAAACCTTCTTCAAAATAGGTTCCCCTTGGTGATAGGAAAATTCCACATCCCGGAATTCTATTTGCCCACTCGGGTCCACCATCTTTATTGGTGCCACGGGGTCCTGAATTTTTGATTCTACCATTAACACTTTCCCAATGCGATCCGCCGCCACCATGGAGGATTGTAGCGTATTCCACTGTTGAGTAATAGAATTGATCGGCTGGAAAAATTTTTGAATATAGCTAATAAACGCATACAAGGTGCCAAAGAGAATCATTTTATGCAGTACTGCTCCGCCACCGATAAACACCACGGCAGCCACGGCCAGATTCCCCAGCAGTTCAAGTATCCTGTTGAAAATTACGGAAATTCCATACTCATTTACGTTGGCTTTGCGATGAAGTGAATTGAGCGCCTCAAAGCGATCAGCCTGCTGATCTTCCTGATGAAAGATTTGAATGATGCGCATTCCAGCCAAATTTTCCGCAAGAAACGCTACAATATTCGAGAGGCGCGTTCTTGTTGCCTGATACGCATTGCGCAACCAATTGCGAAACAGCAAAGAAATCCCAAAAATAATAGGGATAACCACCATGCATTCCCACGCGATGCGCACGTCGAGTTCGAACATGGCGATCACGATCATTACGATGGAAAGCCCATCACGAATCATACTGAGGAAAAATTGGGTAAAAAATTGGCTGACTGTTTCAGTATCGCTCGAAATATTGGTCACTAGACGACCAATCGCGTGATGATCAAAGAAATCCATGCCCTGATGTTCAATATGCGAAAATAGCTCAATGCGAATTTGGCGAATGACTCGTTGGCCGGTGTATTGCAAAAGAAGCATCTGTGAAATGTTAGAAAATACACCCAAAATCACGATGCCTACGTAAATGCCGCCGATGATAAAGACACCATGTAAATTGGGATGAGGAATAGAAATGTCACTGTCAATGGCTACCTTGACCAGGTACGGTTGCAAGACACTCGTTGCGTTGAAGATGACCACCAGCAAAAAGACGCCCAGAAACTGTGCCGTATAAGGTCTCGCATATGGAAGCAGTCTCAACAGGCTATGAATGTTGTTCTGGTTGCCTTGCTTTTTCACGACAATTCTTCTCCTTCTGATTGCAGTCGCCAAATGTCCGAATAAATTCCGTTATTTTTCAAAAGCGTGGCATGCGTCCCCTGCTCATGAATTTGCCCTTTATCCAAAACCACGATGTGATCCGCATGACGCACCGCAGACAAACGGTGTGCCACAATGATCGTCGTCTTCCCCGCCCGCAACTCACGAATCCGCTCGATGATTTTTTTCTCGGTTACCATGTCTACGGCGGACAGACTATCATCTAGGATTAACACAGCGGCATCTTTAATAAAAGCGCGCGCCATGGCAGTTCGCTGCTTCTGACCACCAGAGAGTGCGATTCCCCGTTCGCCGATCTCTGTTTCAAATTGCTTACTAAAGCCCATGATGTCGTCATAGATATGAGCATCTTTGGAGGTGGTTTCGATCTCCTCAAATTGGGGATCTTTTTTACCAAAGCCAATATTCTCTGCCACTTTCGCTGAAAACAAAAACCCATCCTGTGGCACGTAAGCAATCGCACTTCGTAAATCCGTCAACTTGATAGCTTTCACATCGACCCCATCTAGAAACACACTGCCGTCTGGCGGATCAAAGATTCTTGGCAACAAGTTGACCAAGGTGGTTTTTCCGGCACCAGTGCGCCCCACAATGCCAAGGGTTTGACCTGCTTGTAAATGGATGTGGATCTGCTTTAGTACTGGTTCCGATGAATCGGGATAAGAGAAAGCATTGAGGTCTATTTCCACTTCACCCGACGCATGGCGAAGCGTTTGGGCGTTTTTGGCATCTACAATTTCCGGCTGTTCCATGAGCAAAGTGCGCAACCTCGCCATGGATGCTGAGGCCCGTTGAAAATTGTTAATGACAAAACCAATTTGCTGAAGGGGAGTGATGATCATGGTCAGATAGAGGGTAAAAGCGACAAACATCCCCAATTGAATCTGGTGGATGACGGTCAGATACCCTCCATAAATCAGAGCGATCGCAAAGCTAAGTGAACCCATCAGAGGAATGAAGGACTGAAACAAGGCGCTTCGCTTAAACATGTCCATCTGTCGGTCAACAATGGTATCCACAGTACTGGTGAATCGTCCAACCTCAACAGACTCATTGCCAGTCGTTTTGATCAAGCGGATCGAGGCCAGGCTTTCCTCGCTCAAATCAGCCATGCT
Source organism: Bacillota bacterium (assembly GCA_021799325.1). Lineage (GTDB taxonomy): Bacteria > Bacillota > Bacilli > Alicyclobacillales > SLC66 > JAJZCL01. Next base: position 8,668 of record JAJZAS010000037.1, read on the forward strand.
TGACAGTGATTCCTGCACTTTGCGAGAAGCGAACCGAATTCTCGGCCCCCACCATACAATAAAAAAAGGCACAAAAATTAGCGGAATAATACTCGCGAGTGTCAACGTGACGCTAATGGTACTAAACGTCATCCAAAGGGTGGTAATCAAAAGGAAAATCGCGTTGGTCAGGATATTCAAGCCGCCAGACATGGCTTCGCGTACTGCGCGCACATCGTTCATCGCGTGGTTGAGCAAATCACCGATACTGCGTTTACGATAATACCCGGTGTGCAGCGTCTCCCAATGCAAAAACAGGCGCTTCCTAAGTTCATATTCAAACTGGCGACCAATCTGTCCATTTCGAAATTGGCCCAATCCGTACAAGATGACGTACGTCACCCCGACTAGCGCCAATAACCATGCGTAATGAAGGACGCCTTCCATCGTCAGTTGACCACGACTGAGTGAATCCGTAAACTTTCCGATCAGATTCGGAAACTGGACCGTGACGATTTCAGAAATGATGATGAATAGTAAGGAAAGCAAATACGCCCATTTTTTTCTCCATATAAAATTTTGCAATATGAGTCGCGGATCATTTAACATGACAATTTCTCCAGATGAAAAAAGGTTTATTGAACAATAAGCTGTGTAAAATAGACAGCAGTGATTTTTCCAAACACACTAAGAGACTTCATCAACCGCTGTTTTAATAATGTCAATCCATTTGGCAAATTGATCTCTGACGAGCTGGTATCGTTCAGTACACCAATTACGTCATTATTCACTTGAGCCGTACTGCTGTTTAAGGTACTCATCGTCTTTTGGCTATCTGTTTGCAGCACGATGGTCGTCTGAATCATACTGTTATCAGACAAATTGGTGGTAAGCGATGGAACCGTGTATTGCAACGCCTGCAATTGAGTAGGGGTCAGCACTACTTTTTTCTTCGTGTGTGGACTGGTGATGTAGATCACGCCGACCACAAGGATGACGGCAAGAACGCCAGCTGAAATCATCACCCATAGCCATTTTTTCATGGGTATATCCCTCTTTCTTCGGACAATAACACTATTTTAACTGGAATGAATAAAAGATAAAATGGCATAACTAATATTTCGCATATCGAAAGTTCTCTGTCAAGCAATAGGAAGACATTTATTGACTGATTTACAGGAGAATTTTACTATAGAGAAAGTAAAATAAATTACGATGATTAGGAGTTTTATAATGGACAGTTTCAACTTCGACGTCTTTAAGCTAAAAAATATCCTTGATCTTGAAGAAGACGATTACATAAACATACAAAAATATAAAGATCAGTGCATCCCACTCGTTGAGAATATCGTTGAACAGTTTTATGCCATCGTATCTGACGACCCTGAACTGATGAACTTCTTTGTATACAAAACCAACTTAGAACGGGCGATGAAGTGGCAAAAGGCGTATTTTATTGAACTGTTGCAGGGAATAGTCAATGATGATTACATACAAAAGCGCATTCACTCCGGTTGGCTTCATGCTGAAATAGGCCTTCCCGTCAGTTTTTATATTGC
>JAJZAS010000038.1 GCA_021799325.1 Bacillota bacterium
TTTTAAATTAATATCTAAAAACCATCAATTTGCATATATGTTTATACTGAATATTTATTGGTTAAATTTGTAATTTAGTATCTTATTCCCAGCCGTTAGACTGCCAACGGACCATAACAATGCAACTATTATTGGCCACCAATCATTCGACGATAGCACAACCCAAACACTGTAGGTTCCTCCCGTGATAATGGCGCTCCATCTATATAGAACATTTTCTGTAATTATATAACGAATAAACTCTATTTTTGTTAATGCCAATGAATATGCCAACAAACTTTGCGTTGCTCCAATCATGGCTCCAAGAATGGTCATCCCTATCTGCGACAAGATGAATACCATTTGCATATGAAAAAAGAATACATCAAAAGCTGTTGTGAATCCTACAACCACTAAAGAACCACCCAGCCATGCGAATACTACCTTTCCTAACCAAAATCGGTATCGAGCCCGAGGGATAAATGTCCACAGAGTAAGCAAATTAGTCTCATAGCGAAGCAAAGTATTCATAATGAGACTTGTCATGATCGCGCCATACGACACTGTCAATATTTCAAGCCATGATGAAACAAAAGGAGCCTGTTTAGTTGAAAAAATGAGAATACTGTATGCAATACCAAATTGCATAAGCCTGAACAGATATTCGCGGCTACGAAACAGTAGAATTCGGTCTTTGCGTATGACACCCATTCGGTGCACTGTCGATTTAATTGGTATAGATAAGTTTTCTGGAAATAATTTCAATTTATGTCCAATACGAGGAAATATGATATAGGCGAAAATTTCCGAGAGAAGGACTCCTGCACCCAAAACAACCAAAGCAATAGAAGAAGGTAAGGTCTGAACTTTTATCCACAAAACATACACCCCGCCTATGACAAGCAGGAGTAACGATCGAATTGGCCAAATCAGCCAAGGAGCGCCAACTTCTATCGTAATACTGGTAACAATGATACTTAGCAAAAAGGATACTGAGAGACTAAAACCGATCCATATTATAGAGATGGGATTCACCATACGGAGAATAAGATAAAATGCTATTGTGATCCACGCCAGCAACCAACGAACCATATGAAGGAACGGAGAGGCCGCAAAGTAGCGAACGTTATTTCCAATCCCGATTTGATCTACAAAAGAATACACTGGCATTCGATTGTGTAGTAATTGGAATAGAGCTAGACAGGATACTGCCGAGATAATAGATGGACCCGCCACCGCTGCGATGATAAGCAAATTTTGCAACGCCATGGGTATGTTTAGAGAAACGGTCGTTGCTACAACAAGCATTAACGGACCAATAAGGGCAATAACCACTATGAGAAATAATCTAGTTGCCGGCGTAGGAAAGCCGGCCCTTACTAATTCCTCCCGAAGGATGAGCCAACCTTTTTTCATTGGAGTTGATCCTCCGCACGGTCAGACGAGAGCAACAACTGCCGAAGGTTTAATTGGTCTCGATCATTTTCCAGAATTTCTGAAATTGTTTGGTCTTTTAAAATGAGGATTCGATTAGCAATAGTCTGCACGAGCTCTAATGAATGACTTGAAATCAGGATCGCCGTTCCTGTAGCTGCTCGTTCACAAATCAATTCACTAACCGTTTGAACAGCTAGGGGATCCAGTCCATTATATAATTCGTCGATTAAAAGAAGATTGGAAGGGGAAAGAAACGCTAAACAAATTGACAATTTCGCACGTGTTCCAAACGATACTCTAGACACCTTTTGTTGAGCATACTCATCTAAACCGAGTCTTGCCTGCAAACTTAGGGCATCATTCTTTGAAGCATCTGTCAGTCCTGCATAAAACATCAACATTTCTTGGATAGTAAGATGCTCGTATACAAAAGGATCAACAGGTATAAAAAGAGAGTGTGGCATTGATGGGCGACCCACGTATGCTGATCCAGTAATAGAACCATTAGTAGGCCGTTGAAGGCCGCCAAGAATTCGGAATAAAGACGTTTTACCAGATCCATTCAGTCCGACTACGGCTACAATTTGGCGACTCTCTACTATCAAATTTATATCGTACCATATCAAACGATCTCCATATCGCAGACTCAAAAGTTCCGTATGTATCAACGCGGACATATGTAAACCTGCTTTCTTCACGATTTCCATAATGCTTCAATTTAGTAAACATATGCAAATTTCATTTTTTCTTAAATAAAAAACGGTACCAAAGTAAAATAATCAAAGCAACAGCAAAAAAGATAGTCGCTACAATGTAGTGTATGTCTTTTGATGATGCAGACGAGGCAGGCAGGTTCCCAGCGATAAATCCAAGCAAAATTATGACTAGTAACAAAATCCTCAATACATGTAGTCTCCCTTGCATTTTAGTTTGTTAGTAATCATATCCTCAGCTCATATAAACACCCCTTTTCCCAATTACATTCCATGTCGTATATTAAATGCGTATTAAAATCAAGCAACACTTGGCGCCGTCTATTTATAAATCCTTAATTTTAATAATATTCTTTTGTTTTTGTTAGGAATTCAAAGCAGTAGTAACACCGTTATAAACCAAAACTGCCCCTTCCCCTATACCGATGCCAGTATCCATTAAAGCAGCTCCTAGAATAGCCTCTCCAGCACCCTCCGTGAATTGAAGCCAATTGGTTCCAGCTACATAAGTATCCATTTCTTTGCTAGTAATATTTTCCATGATTTAGCTTCCTAATTAAAATTGTTGATAAATAGACTAAACGCCAAGTATTGCTATGTAATATATTATCTCATTTTGATTTTTTTGTATTCAGTCTAATCGATAGATTTAATATATTTTTTTACATAGATTCAATATAAACCCTTCATATTAAGAGTAAAAAGAAAGGAGATATAACTTAATCACTTCCACTTCCCGGTAATTGGAGGTCTTTTAATAAATACCCCTGACCTCTTTTATTTATTAAAATGGTTGGATGTTTTGAATCTTCTTCAATTTTTTCACGCAATACCTTGATACACATGTACAACGAAGAAGACTCTGCTAGATCTGCAATTTCCATTAGTTCTTCATTCTTTGATATTTTTCCTTTATTCTGAAGTAAAGCATATAACAATTTAAACTCTCTTATAGTTAAGGTAAAGCACTCGCCTTTTTTTATCACGCAATGTCTATTAAGATCAAAGGACACATTCTCCGCAAGATTATATTCGATATTGAATATTCTAGTATTTTCGTTTTTTATATTATTGATTAATCCAACTAGCGGTTTCCCAATATTTAAAATTGCGTTTTGCTGCATTAAAATTCGATCAGGATTACTCGAGTCTGAACTAATAAGTAAAATTGGTTTGATTGTTTCTTGAAGCAATTCTCGCCAATATTCGAAATCTATAACTTGTGGTTTAGGGAAATCAAGGATTGTTACAATGATGTCATCGTTTTTTATCAGGGATTTCACTTGATATTTATCAGTAGTATGTTTTATGTCTATATTCTCGTTTTTCATTATGTATGAAACCAATGGTATGACAAAATGATTTTCGGTAAACAACAAAATTTTGTTACCCATTTATATCCATAACCCCTAAACAATATTATTGATGGTTGTTATTTAACATTTAATAGTGCAATTATATAACAAAAGAAGTATAGCTTACTGTAATATTGTGTATTTTTTTCGAAATTATAATTCATCATTATAATTCGTGCTAGATATTGAATAAACGCGGATTTACCTCTATCGTGGGAGTTGCTGAGACTACCACTTGGGAGGGAACCCGCATTGTGTAACGACTTCACCATAGAATTCATTGGACTGCCATCCTTCAATATCACAGATTGGCGGAAGGAATCTGAATCACATTGGGTCGTTCAGTTAGACCCTACCAATCATCAGGTGGATTGTCCGATCTGCTTCAAGCGCAGTAGCAACCACGCTCGGACTAGACGCAGAACCCTGCGTCATCGACACATTCCAGGGTGGGGAGATGTATCGGTTTCCGTTCCGATCTGGAGACAGCGTTGCGATCACTGTGCACTGACCTTCACGGTAGAATGGGATGGGATCCCGATCCGAGGATCGGTGAGACGGATTCGTTTCGGCAACTGGCTGTGAAACAGTGCCACGGAAGAGATCTACAATCTGTCTCTCGAGAACTAAACGTCCGTTATAGCAGACTGGAGCGGTGGTATTATACAGACGCTCCGCAAAGATTACCCGATCCTGCATACCACGCCCCACCTGATGTTTTATGTATAGATGAATTTGCACTTCGTAAAGGGCACCGATACGGGCTCAATCTAATGGATGCTCGATCGGGTCATGGGATTGGAGCAGTTGCAAAGCCAAGTAGATGCGATACGCGCCACACTCTTTATTTTCAGCACGAATCTGACGGATCTTCGCCAAAAGATCATCGAATTTATTGGGACGGGTTCGGGTACGCAGCCAACGATAATCGCCTGCTTCGCTGACCAGCAACACCTGGCACATTTCCTTCACGCTGTGCTTGGTGTGCTCTTTTTCCCTTTGAGCCCATATAAAACGAAAGAGTTCTCGTGCCGCTACTTTTTTTGGCTCTCTGCGAAAAAAGCGAGTGCCTTTTTCAAGATATCATTGGCGGATTCTAGTTCCTTGATCTTTTTTTCTAACGCCCTCCACTCCGCCGTTTTCGGATCGATACGCTGGTGACCGCTGCCCACAAAGGCCAAGGATCCGTGCTGCTTCTGCTGGCTTCTCCATGTATAAAGTGTGGTGGTTGGGATCCCCAGTTGTGTGGAGGCCGCTGATGGTCCGACCTCATAAGATAATTTCAGTGCTTCTTCTTTGAATTCTTTGTCATACACTCGCATCTAGATTCCTACTTTCGTTTTTTTATCATTGTGTCCAGATTTACGAGTTTATTGACTCAACAAAAATAATACTGCTCCACAATACGCAATCATTGCACTCGTACCCTAAAGGCACATTAGTGTTCCATTTGAAATCAAGCAATCTCAAATCTGCGCCATCGTAAACTTCTGATACACATAGTAAAATACGAACACTGAGAGCAACCCGATCAACGGTAGCACGATAAAAGCCCCTGCCTCCACCAGCGCCCGCATCCGTTTTCCTTCCGCCAACTTATCGAAATTGATCAGCGCCCGCTCCCGATCTTTCTCGGCCATCTTCGTCAAGCGTTCATCCAGTGGTAATTTGGCATAATGAAATCCCTGTACCATCACAATGGCTAGCGCTCGCAAACTAGGGAGTTGCAGTTCGTCGCTCATCCATTCGATGGCCTCTGCTAGTGTGTCTGTCGTTTTGATCCTCTTGATCGCTTGATCCACATATTTCTTATATTCGCCCTCTTCCAGCGCATCGGATACGACCATGAGCATGTCGTCTTCTTTCATTTTCCGCTCGTAGAGTTTGGCTAGCATGCGCTTGGTCCGCTGCACCTGTAATTCCATTTCAAGGGTAACCTTCTTCCGTTTTTGGCGCGGATAAAGGATCAGACTCACGGACATATAAAGCCCCATTGCCAGACCAGACACGCTAAAATGGGAGGTAAAAGAGCCAAGCAACGTAAAGAAAGCGGGAAAAAACACCACCAATCCATACCACTGTTTTGCGGTCATCTTCACATGGGAATATTTGAGCCATTCGTCGATCCGATACTCAAATGGTAATACCATCTTTCGTGGGATAGCGCGAAAATGGCGCCGCGACCACTTTACCTCTAGCTGTTCAACCATCCGCGAGAGCCAAAATAGAAAGAATGTACCGCTCGTGACAGCGCCCACCACCCACGTATTCAGCCAAGTAAAAGTGGTCACTTCACGTCTCCTCCAATCCGCGCTTGCCGATAGATCCCGATGGCCACCGACACCATCACCACCCCAAAAATGAACGGTATCATTCCGGTCATTAGTGGCACGATGAGATGAAAGAATAGCAGAAGCGCCACGACGAGACCCGCACCAAAAGCATAAGCGCCCCACCGAATGGACGATGTTTTCGATAGCGTCTTGGCACGCAGTGTCTCGCGATCTTCCAATTCTTCTAGCACATCATTCCACGCTTCCCCTGTACTCGCTCCAAATTGGCGCATCTTCAAGGTATACTTGGCGAGCCACAGATACGCTGGCACCCCGAGATGTTCCGCACGATTGAGCATCGCTTCCTCGCACGGAATACATAAGGATTCCATGACCTTTTTCACGGCCTTAAACTCCCGCAGCATCACTTGATCCCGACTCATCCGCAGAATGTCGTCGACTGCCTTTTCCGCTTCTCCCGTTGCCGTGAGCGTTTCAATGCCTATTGGAAGCGTCGAATCTCTCAGCCCTCGTTCAAATCGCACATGAAAGCGAAGTCCATATAGTCGGATGCCAAGATCAAATGCCAGAGCACCGAGCACCGCAAAAATGATCGTGAGTTCCCATGGTTCATGAAATAGGATGGGTAACACTCCAGTCGCGGCAATGATAACCATCCACACCATCACCAATTGAATTCGGCTAATCTCCCATCCCATTTTCGAAAGAACTTGTCTTTTTTTGTCCAAGTACGCGACGAAAACGGGAGCCTCTTCACGAAACTGGGGAGATTGAAACCATTGACGCATATGTTGACGTTCCAGGTACTGAATAGGGATGGAGAGAAGCATGAGCGCGGCACCGGACCCGTACAGGATGAGTGCAGTCATGACGCGAACACCTGAAGCGACAGCCCTGCCCTCATCGCCTTCGCTTGAAATCGATCCGACAGGCCGTAAAATGCGGTCTCGCCAGTTACTATATCGCGCTCAAACACGGTGCGCATTTGGATCTCCCCATGCTCGATTCCGATCAATTCGGCCACTTCCTGAATCCCCATGTGCTCGCCCTCCCGCTTGAGATAAATGACATGGGAAACACCACGGGCAATCATGTCGAGGACCGTTTTCTCCGGAGGATGATGCGGCGAGGCGATTCCCAGCGTCATCAAACGAAAAATGGCGTCCCTCGCGCTATCCGCGTGAAGAGTGGTCGCCGTCAAGAACAGCCCGATATTGGTGATTCGCAAGAATTCCCACGTTGTCCCCTCATCTCGAATTTCCCCGACCACCATCACATCCCCTGTCATTCTCAAGGTGGCCCGTGTGTTCTTGATCATGTTCACGTAATGAAAATCGTCGTGTTCACCCTGATTCCACAACCGCAATGTGAATCCACTGTAAAGAGGCTGCATTTCCGGCGCTTCCTCGATCGTAATGAGTCGAAACCGCGTTGGGATTGGTGCCGTCATCGCGTTCAGCAACGTAGTTTTACCAGCGCCCTGATTCCCTGCAATCACAAAGGATTCTCCGAGTTGCGGCAACCATTTCAAATACGTGTGCAGCCTACTATCATCCACGATTTCATCCAATCGGTAGGGATAGATAAATCTGCGAATCGTCAAGATGGGCATGCGGCGAGTGAGTGCGTTGCCGTCAGGCCCCTGCATCGAAACGCCTGCCGATCCCTGCATGATATGAAACCGGGAACCATCTGCTAGGATCGCATCAATCTCCGGGATGTTCCGCGCATAGCGGTACGTCGTGCCAGAGAGTTTCTTTTCCATGAACCGATACAAGTCTTCCATACTGCCAAACTTCTTCTCGTATTGCTTCATCTTACCGCCCTCGGCGTACTCGATCCCCACATCGCCAAGTACCCACACCGTTGTCACCTTTGGTCGCTTTAGTAGTTCAGTTAACACGTCATACTCATAAATCTCTTTCAAAATGGTATCGATCATCGGCTCCCGTAGTGTTTCCGGCACTTCTATTTCGCGAGCAGTCGTCGCCAAATGGAGGTTCATCGCCTGCTTGTCCGGCATTGTCATGAGAAAGTGCTGATCTGCACGATTTGCGGCAGCAAGTCGCTCTTTCCAGGTTGCAAAATCTTTGGATTCCTCTCTCGATCGATGACCATCGCGGCGTAGCGCATTCGTATCGTCTGATTGCCCCCACTTACTTTCTTGCATGCTTCATCACTCCCGTTTTTTTCGTGTTGGGAATGGCACCAGATGCTACGGTAGAGGCCCCCTGCGTTGCCTGTGACGGTGAGCCGATGACCGAATTCGATACGGACTGATTCACCGGTGGTGTGCCTAGTGAATATTGCACGCCGACATTCCCCATTACCACTTGCGTATCACCTGCCGACATGAGTGCTTGAACCGTTGGCCAATCCGCCCCAATGAGCATCGTCAATGGCTGACTGCTCGATGTTGACGGGGGATTCAAACTAACATCATTCGTGAGCGCTTGGCTGATTGCCCCAGAAATGCTTGTCTGTCCGTTCGGGTTCGTTACGCTTAGCACCCATACGTTCGGATAAGTCATGTTGTTAGCGACAAAATTAACATGTTGACCAGGTTGCACTGTTTGCGATAATCCGGTGTTTTGCACCTGAATCTGTGCAAACGCCAGCTTCGGATGTGTCAGGTAGAGGTTTTGGATCACCTGTGCCATACTCCCCTGCTTGGCGAGTTCAAAACGCTGCACCTGATCGCCCTGCGGAATGGTCATTGCCGTTACCCTACCTACGAGATTTTCCGTTACTGCATCCGCCTCCAAATCCTTCGCTTCGATTTGCTTCGTGGTCATATCGTTTGAACCAATGGTCTGATACGGTTCCAGCGTGTGACTTGGCACTTGAATCGTAACCATGCGCGTGGATTCGTATAGGAAGATGGCATTTAGCACGCCAGATGCGGCGACACCGACCAAACCTAACAGCCAGATCAATTTGCTCGTCTTCACCAAGGCCAGAATCCCCCCTTCTTCTTCGATTCAGGTGTCTTGGCGTTGTCATCACCGCTGCTTTCGCCTATAATAGCTCGCCCAATTTTTTGCACTGCCATCCCGAATGGACGCTTTGGTTGTTCGAGCGCCGCCGCTTTACCAAGTTCCGTGAGGTCGTATACCCGACGATCTTCAAGTGCATAGGCGAATAACTGATAACCATATTCCTCCTCGAAAAATTGCGGAGCGTCTTTATTGTAAAATTTGTTGAAAATGATCTTAGGTTCGACTTCCAACACAGCGAAATAATCTTCCAAAACTTCAGGGTATCTTTTAAATTTTCCTCGATCCCCACTGCCGAATAGAAAGACCTGATCTGCTTCACGCAAGGCACTGACAAACATTTTTCCAGCATGATCGCTACCAAGGTTAAAGAGCACCACATCAAACACTAAAGGCAACCACTCTGCCATATGACGGATCACATGGTCTGGAAGCAAATCTCTTGTGCGGCTTGCAGGCATAAGCCAAAATTTGAGGTTCTTCACGAAAACGAGGGCATTTTTTACTGTCTCAGGCGTTAATGTGACACCCATAAAATGTTCTTCCCACACTTCCACCGACAACGTAGTTTCCATGCCAACTCGTTCCTTAATTGTGCCGTTTGGATCAAGGTCGATAATCGCCACCGACTTTCCTTGTACGGCCAACCATGCCGCCGTGTTGAGCGAAAACGCATCTTTTCCCACACCGCCACCCGTTGGTAAGAGCCCCGCAAACGCCACGATGATTCCTCTTCGCTCCGTCTTACGAATATGGGGCCGAGTCCTCAACCGCTCATTTACCCACCGCATTAACGCTTCAGGATCAATTTCGTTTCCGATCATGGACGCGGCACCGACCGTTTCCGCCTCAACCTTTTGTTTCTCCTCTACACCGACAAGCATCACACTGACTTGACTTGCCACAGCAATCCCCACGGTTTCTGCATTCCAAAACGGCCCATCAATGACCCACACATCGCCCGTTCGAGGTTCAGGGTACGCAGTTCCCACCTCATGAGGAATCTCTCGAAATAGTTCAATCAAATCCTCCCAATCCGTGACCAGATGTAAAATTCCCATCCCCCTCCCCTCTCACGCCGATAAGAAACTGCACCACATATTGTTCACGTGTCATCGTCGCTACCCGATAGGTGGTGTTGCCAATGGCGTACCAGGATGAACCAGGATCCCGATTCCAGTTCTCAACGTTCATCCAATAGAACCAAACCGCCGTGAGTCGTTGGATCGGCGTATTCTGCTTCTCCTCGATCACCCAGGCTTCACGCGCGTAGTCGATCCACACACTCTCGCTTCGAATGGTGTGAATGTGACTAGGAAGTGAATGG
>JAJZAS010000039.1 GCA_021799325.1 Bacillota bacterium
AGTGGACGATCCTATAAACGCTTTGCAGGAATTTTGGAGAATTACCAAAAAAGAGGGTTATATTGGGATTGTGGAATGGGAGAAAAAAGCAACCAAACACGGTCCACCAATTTCCGAGCGCCTAAGTCGCGAAGAATTGGATTCGATGTTGGATAAAGCCCAACTAGAGCTTCGCGAATGGGTAGACTTGAGCGAAGATCACTATCTTTGTATTTGTCGACCGAAAAAATAAACAAAATCATGAAGGGCCTGTAACCGTTCGGGTGCGAAATTAGAACGAACGGTTACATGGCTTTAGAACTAGTCACATTGAGCCAATCGTCAGCCCATTTTTGAACCTCATTCATAGCAGGTTCTAGGGCTTTCCCCATTTCGGTGAGTTCGTACTCGATGCGCACCGGAGTTTCTGGATAAACGATCCTCCTTAGGATTCCGGCCGCTTCAAGTTCCTTAAAACGCTCAGCAAGCATACGATCGCTCATGCTGGGAATTATTTCAGAGAAGTCTTTGAAACGTTTGGGGCCATCTAGCAATACGCGAATAATGAGTCCTGTCCATCGTTTTCCCAATAAAGCGAATGCCGTTTCGAATTTCGGGCAAAGATGATAAGAATGTTCCATATTCATTACCTCCTGACAACAATTCTAACATATTCGCTTGACAATAGTAAGTAACAAACGATAATATACATACATAAAATAAGTATAGTAATTTTAGTAAGCCAAGTAAAGCCCGTCATTTGGGCTCATGAATCGATGTAAATCAATTGCAAAATGGAGGGAAACGTATGTCAGAGAAAGTTCGCATTTCTATTATCTATTACAGCTCCACAGGCGCGAATTACGAGCTCGCAAAAACAGCAGAAATTTTTGCGAAGAGCGCAGAAACTGAGGTAAGGCTTCGCAAGGTAGCAGAATTGGCCCCTCCCGAAGCGATTGCGCAAAACCCCGCGTGGAAGGCACACGTCGATGCCACCAAAGACGTTCCGGTGGCCACGCTCGATGATTTGGACTGGGCAGATGCATACATATTCAGTGTGCCCACTCGTTTTGGCAATGTTCCCTCGCAAATGAAGCAGTTTTTGGATATGGCAGGTCCTCTTTGGGCGCAGGGCAAACTGGCGAACAAAGTGGTGACGGCAATGTCAACGGCGAGTAACCCTAATGGCGGTCAGGAAGCAACCATCCTTTCTCTATACACCACCATGTACCATTTTGGTGCCATTGTGGTGGCTCCAGGTTACACCGATCAAGCGTTTTTTGCGGCAGGCGGCAATCCGTATGGCACCAGCTTTACTGCTACGGGGCAAAATGCGGTGGATGAAGCGACTAAAACAGCAGTCGAAAAACAAACGGAGCGGGTTATCACCGTTACCAAGTGGCTCAAGGCTGGGCAGAACCAGTAGTCCATCACTAAACCTAAGTGCGATCACAAGAACAAGCCGACCTGTAAAGCAGGAACCGGCTTGTTTTTTGTATACTTGTCACATAGGGAGGGAAAATGATGACTGGTATGGTGTATGCCTGCGTAGCGCCGCACGGCTACGATATTATCGATGAAATTGCAGGGCCAATGCGTGAAAAATTCAGGGTAACAAGACAGGCAATGGAGAAACTAGGTCAACTCATGAAACAACAATCGCCGGACATCATCGTGGTGTTGACGCCGCACGGTACTAGGATTGAAGGCTTTACCTCCATTGCCACCAACGAATTTGCAAAAGGCAGTTTGACTCAGCATGGGGAGACGGTGAGTTTATCTGCTAAGTGTGACCGGGATTTTGCATTTGCATTATTAAAAAGGGCTAAGGAACAAGAGCTTCATGTGATCCGCTATGTTTATGGCTCAGAATCAGGATCTTTTTCAGTATTGCCACTTGATTGGGGCGCATTTATTCCGCTTTGGTACATGCTTGACCAGAAAGAAAATAGTCCACAAATTGTCGTGATCTCGCCCACAAGAGACCAGCCCATCGAAGAGCTAGTGGAATTGGGCCGCCAGATTGCGCTACTAGCAACAGATAGCGGCAAGCGAGTGGCTTTGATTGCCAGTGCCGATCAAGGCCACGCCCATGACGAAAATGGTCCATACGGCTACCACCCGGCTTCTGCCAAGTACGATGAACTCGTTCGGCAAGCCATCAATGAGAACCAACTAGCTTCACTTCTTGAATTGCCTATGTCGTTGGTCGATGCGGCCAAACCGGACAGTCTTTGGCAACTCGCGGTATTGCATGGGGTGATGCAAAAGATCCCCTTAAAGGGGGAAGTGCTTTCTTACGAAGTACCTACTTATTTTGGGATGCTGTGTGCTTCTTTTCAAAAAGTGGAGTAAACGGTTCCCACCCTGTAATCATCAGGTGATGAAGCGCCCTGTTCATTGCCACGTACAACAACTTAACATCGGTTTCGATGGAGGGGTTGTACTTCTTGGCAGTGGGATTGACGAGAATGACCGCATCAAACTCCATGCCCTTGGCAAGGTACACGGGGATGACGAGTAGTCCCCCGTGGTAGTGGGGCTGTCTGTCGGTGATCAAATCCGTGGTAATTCCCCTTGCGCGAAGGGACTTTGCCACGTGGGCGCAAAGTGCCTGGTTTTTCTCGACAATGGCAATATTCTGGTAACCGTCTTTTCTCAACTTCTCAATCCAATCACTAATTATCGAGTACATGGTCAATTCATCTGCTATTTGTTGGATAACCGGGACATCGCCATGACGCAGCACGGGTTCTGCCACCGCTTCTTCAGGAAGCTGTAGGTGACGGACCACCTGATTGGCGGTGTCCATGATCTCCATCGTCGAACGATAGCTCTTTTGTAACTGGAATTTTTGAATGCTTGCCGCAAAGACACCATTTTCGTATTCCTCCCAGCTTTTTACCCCGCGATACGCATAAATCGATTGCGAGAGATCACCAAAAATGCTGATGGCATCCTGATTGACAAATTCCTTTAACACGGAGACCTGAAATGGCGCTAAGTCCTGCGCTTCGTCGATGATGAGGTGATGGTATTTGGTAGTTTTCATGCCATTAAATTTGACGGTCAAATAAAAAATCGCGGCTACATCTTCCCACTCAAGGTCATTGCCATCATGGATTCTCGTCAAATATGCGATCACCGCATCGACCTGCGAAGGGTGACCAATGCCCGATTCTTTCATCAACCACTTGATATTTCGTGGATTTGTCAGCAGTTTTTTGTACAGCTTCATCACGTCCACGATTTTTAATTTCGCGGTGTACATCGCCAAAATCTTTTCATATTGCGCCTGCATCTCTGCTTTTTTCTTTAATTGTTCCGTGGCGCTCATGCGAATGCTGCGTTTCTCCCATGACGTTTCCCATGATGCGAGCGACTCTTTGGCAAACCGCTGCATCGATTGGATGATTTTTTCTCTTCTCCGCATGATCGGATAATGCTGATAGTCTTCATGAAATTGCTTGTGGATCGTCGCGTGCGGTATTTTGTGCTTGCTATCGAGTACCAGGTCGTTCTCAGGCAAATAGGTTTTCACGTAGTGATCCATATATTTATCTAGAAATAATTGCATCGCGAGGCTCGTGCGAAGTCGTGAGGCAACGATTTCCACCTGGTATTCTTCCGTGGGGAGAAGGTGGCTGTTTTCTAGGAAACGCTGATTTTTCTGCTGCATGTTCTTCAGCTTCACTTTGTTAGGTAACTTGGAGAGAAGCAGGTCTTCCCAAGTCGTTTGCACCACGCCATCGACGCCAAGATGGGGCAGTACCTCTGAGATATAGTCGATCATGAACCGGTTGGGCGCGATCACGAGAAACGGTTGATGGCTGGTTTTGCTTTTTTGCTGATAGGCAAGAAAAGAGAGTCGGTGCAAGGCAATTGTGGTTTTTCCGCTTCCCGCCACGCCCTGCACAATCATCGCGCGGTGGGCCTCGGCGCGTATGACGCGGTTTTGGTCGGCCTGAATGGTCTCCACAATGTCTTTGAGGCGAATATCTGATTTTTCCTGCAATCGTTCCATCAATAGGTGGTTGGTGTTCACGGTGCCGGTGCTGTCGTAAAAGGCCTCCACACGCCCATTTTTGATCTCAAATTGCCTTTTTTTATGTACGTCAAAATGTAGCGGCTGTTTACCGCCCGTATCAATCTCCACGTCTTTAAACTGGTCTTCGTAATACAAATTGGCGATGGGAGCCCGCCAATCGATGATGATAGGCGTATAGGAGGCGCGGTCAAATAAACCAAACCTTCCGATGTACGCTGATTCTTCGAACTTTTGTCCATGTTCTTGAAACATAATGCGGGCAAAATACGGATAGTCCATAGAGCGAGTTAAATGCTCTGCTTCTTCGTGGAACATGGTATTGACCGCTACATCAGTAAAGTCTTCGCTCGGTTTGATGCGGCCAAGGGTAATGTCGATGGCAGTCGTAATTTTCGCTTTCGTATCCGTCAAATGTTCCTGCTCAAATTCGAGTTCAGCTTCATACGGGAGCTGGTTTTGTTCTGGAGGATGAGATAGGGACAAAAAGAGGTGCTCCTTTCGCGACAAATAAAGAGACAAAACCTCCCTTGCTTACGCAATATGCGAAGAAGGGAGGGGGAATATACAATTAGCGGTTTACAGAACGCAGGGCAGCTTCGGGGTAGCGCGGGCCCGACGCGCTGCCAGCAGGCACCGCTTTTTCAATGGCGGCTAAGTCTTCTTTGGTGAGCGTTACAGATGCGGCTACCAGGTTTTCCTCCAAGTACTTTCTGCGTTTGGTGCCAGGAATCGGGACGATGTCACGACCTTGGTGCAAAACCCATGCGAGCGCCAGTTGTGCAGGAGTGATTCCTTTGTCTCTTGCTAATGTTTCAAGACGCTCGACATAGTGCTGATTATGGTTCATGTGTTCCCCTTGAAAACGGGGCGAATTTCTCCTGTAATCGTCAGTGGGAAGGTCCTCTGCCGATTTGATGCTCGCTGTCAGCATGCCTCTTCCAAGTGGGCTGTAAGGGACAAAGCCGATACCAAGTTCTCTCAGGGCGGGGAGAATCTCTTCTTCGACGTCTCTTGTAAATAGTGAGTATTCCGTTTGCAGAGCGGAAATCGGTTGTACCTGGTGCGCTCGTCTGATCGTGCTCACGCTCGCCTCAGAAAGGCCAAGATAGCGAACTTTTCCTTCTTTCACTAGGTCAGCCATTGCACCCACTGTCTCTTCGATCGGCGTGTCCGGGTCCACCCGGTGCTGATAATAAAGATCGATGTAGTCAACACCTAGGCGCTTAAGGCTAGCGTCACAAGCTGATTTCACGTACTCAGGGCGCCCATTGATGCCAAGACTTTTGCCGTCCTTGCTTCGCACATTGCCAAATTTGGTGGCGATAATGACAGACGAGCGGTGCGGTTTCAGCGCCTTTCCTACCAGTTCCTCATTGGCACCGACTCCGTACATGTCGGCAGTATCAAAAAAGGTGACGCCTTTTTCGATTGCCAGGGCTATCGTGGCGAGGGATTCAAAGTCGTCCCGTCCTGAGTAAAAGTCCGACATTCCCATACAGCCAAGCCCCAATGTGGAGACTTGCAATCCTTGTGTACCCAGTTTGCGCATTTCCATGCCTATGTACCCTCCTTGTCATGAGCTCTTGTCACCAATTATAACCTATCAAGAGACGCTGGAATTCGCCTGGCTGCTATGTCTCTTTGATGTCAAGCAAAAGGGTTAGAAGCTGGTGGGGGTCATGGTCTTCCAGATAAATGCCTTCCACCAGGGCATAAGGAGCATTCGCGCAATCGACGCAACGGTCTAGGCAGGAATACGTCATCACCTCAAAATGGGCATCTTCCAGCATTTTTGCTACGGTCATCATTTCATTCGCTTCGCATAGTTCAATCAGCACATAAGCCCCTTCTTGTCGCATTGCTTTTCTGGTGAATGGAGTGGCACAATAAATTTACCAACTGTGGAGGGTGAGACGCATGTCAAGAAAGCTGGAGCCAGCAGATCTGTATCGGTTCGCGTGGATTACCAACGTAGTGATCACTTCATCAGGTCGATTTTGTGCATATAATGTGAAAAAAGTCAATCCGTTAGGCGATGGGTATACTTATTCTGTATGCGTCAAAGATTTTGATCGGGGAAGTCTAATGCCTTACACGCAGGGCTTGTTTGAAGATAAAGTGGTCGCCATCACTGAGCAGGATGTGCTGATCCTTAGTAAGCGTGGGAAAGACAAGGATCACCAGTTGTACATGCTGCCACTTGCAGGCGGGGAAGCAAAACCTCTTCTAAAAATAAAAGGCGGCGTTCAATCTGCCCGCATTTCACCAGACGGACGTTATGTGGCGGCGATGGTGAAGCTCAAAGAAGGAGAAGGTATAGCGTTTGAAGATCGCAATGCTGCGGAAGTGAGCCCTAAGACGCCTCTTGAACCGTATGAAGTAAAGCGCCTACATTATAAGCAAGATGGCGTAGGGTTATGGGATCAGGCTTTTGGCGAAATCGCTTTCTTCGACGTAGATTCAGGAGAAGTGCAATGGCACACCATCCCGCCTTTTTCCTTCCATGATTTTGCTTTTTCCCCTGATGGCACAAAGCTCGTGGCTTCAGGGAAAAAGAGTTTGGATGACAGAAACTTTTTTGATTCCTTATTTTTGATTGAAGCGGCGACAGGGAAAATACATACGCTGGTGGATGAGCAACTTGCCCTTTTCTCCCCCAATTTCTCACCAGATGGGGAATGGGTGGCGGCTTATGGCCATGACATGGCCTTTCAAGGGGCTACCCAAACAGGGTTGTACCTTGTGCATGTCCCGGATGGGTTGCACCGGAAAATCGATCTGAAGGAATTTCCTTTTAGCTTGTCCGCTGAGGGAATGAGCGATATGAGGTCGCACGAAAAAATACCTGGCCCCCTCTTTGCACCTGATGGTAGCCGCGTGTTAGTTCCCTATAGTGCAAAAGGCACGGTTGGCTTAGCTGTGGTGGATGTTCACGGCAAGGTAGAGGTGCTCGTGGGGGGAGATCAAGAGATCTTCACCTATGACTATTCATCGGAGCGAGGCGTGATCGTCTATGCAGCGACGAATCACCGATCCCCGAATGACCTTTTTGCCTACACCATGGCATCAGGAGCCACTACGCCTATCACTCATCTCAATGAATGGCTGGATGATTGTGACCTAGCAACAACAGCGACTTATTTTACCCGTTCCAAGGATGGACTGGAACTGCAAGGCTGGGTGATGAAACCCTCAGGTTCAGCTTCTCCAAATAGAAAACTCCCGGTCATCTTGCAGGTGCATGGAGGACCGCATGCGATGTTTTCCTACTCTTTTTCTTTCGAATTTCAACTGCTGGCGGCAGCCGGTTACGCGGTAGTTTACGGCAATCCGAGAGGGAGTAGCGGTTACGGACAGGATTTCGTGAAAGCCTGTTGCCATGATTACGGCGGCGGAGACTACCGGGATGTGATGAAAATACTGGATGCGGCACTTGCCCAAGATTCCCAATTGGACAGTGAACGAATCGGCGTGACAGGAGGATCCTATGGCGGATTCATGACCAACTGGATCGTCGGACATACCGATCGCTTCAAGGCTGCCGTA
This sequence comes from Bacillota bacterium, assembly GCA_021799325.1. GTDB lineage: Bacteria > Bacillota > Bacilli > Alicyclobacillales > SLC66 > JAJZCL01. The sequence goes on from JAJZAS010000039.1 coordinate 7,574, forward strand.
ACCCAGCGCTCGATTTCCAACTGGGTCAGTTTTTACGGTGTCAGCGATATCGGTTATTTTTTTACAGAGTGGGAGCACCATTTTTCGCTCGATAAAGGGTGGACAGATCCCAGCTATCTTTGGCAGATATCACCGCTTCGTTATGCCAAGGAAGTGAAAACTCCTCTACTAATCATGCATGGGGAAGAGGACCTGCGCTGCCCGATAGAGCAGGCAGAACAGTTCTATGTGGCACTCGCTATGCTTGGCAAGACAGTTTCCTTCTGGAGGTTCCCCAAAGCCAACCATGACCTGTCGCGAAATGGTCCGCCAGAATTACGGGTGGCGCGTTATCAAAAAATGATCGATTGGTTTCAACAATTTGTGTAATATAGAGACAAAGGAGTCGAGGACGATGCGAAACGGGCCGAATGCCCGATTGCAATTGCATATTATACCGCGGGAAGAGCTAATGCTCAACTCGCGGTATTTTTTTCTCTGCTTAAGTAAAGGAGTGAAGTTATGATGACGAACATATTGGCATTAAATGGTAATCATTTGAATTTGCATGACTTGGTAGCGGTGGCCGCCAATACTGACCCTGAAGCCGAGGGGTTTATCACGGTAAAAATCGATGATGCTGCATGGCCTGGGATTCGTGAGAGCCGCAAGCGCATCGAGGAAGTATTACAGGCGAATGCACCTGTATACGGCGTCAATACGGGATTTGGCAAATTGGCGGAAGTAGCGATTTCCTCGGATGATGCGTCCGAATTACAGGTGAATTTGCTTAGAAGCCATGCCTGTGCAGTGGGAGCACCGCTACCGGTAGAGACGGTGCGCGCCATGATGTTGTTGCGGGCTAATGCGCTGTCCAAAGGTTACTCAGGCATCAGAACCGCCACCCTGCAATTATTGGTAGATTGCCTGAATCGGGGAATTCACCCGTACGTGCCTTCGCAAGGGTCTTTGGGAGCGAGTGGAGACCTAGCGCCGCTTGCCCACTTATCCCTGCTGTTAATTGGCGAGGGTGATGCCTATTATCAAGGGGAATTAATGCCTGGGGCGCTAGCCTTAGAAAAAGCAGGACTCAAACCAGTAGAGCTTGAAGCCAAAGAAGGGTTGGCACTCATCAACGGCACGCAGGCGATGACCGGTATAGGCAGCTTGGCACTCTTTCGAGCCTGGAAATTGGCGGATTTTGCAGATGGTGTGGCAGCACTGACAATGGAAGCACTGCAGGGTATTCGCGATGTGTTTCATGAGGAATTGCACATGCTTCGGCCCCATTCCGGCCAATTGGAGACCGCCAGACGCATGCGTGCATGGCTAGATGGGAGCAAACTCACCACTTCTCAAGGAGAACTTCGCGTGCAGGATGCCTACAGTCTGCGTTGCATTCCACAAGTGCACGGGGCAAGTCGTCAGTCGCTGGATCATGTGCAATCCGTCATGCAAGTGGAATGGAACGCTGCCACCGATAACCCGCTCGTACTGACAGATTTGGGGCAAATCCTCTCTGGCGGCCATTTTCACGGTCAACCGGTGGCACTTGTGATGGATTTTATGAAAATTGCGGTAGCGGAACTGGCAAATATCTCAGAACGTCGATGTGAACGACTAGTGAATCCGCTTTTGAATGGACTTCCTGCGTTTCTTGCGCGCACACCTGGGCTTTCGTCCGGTCTCATGATTCTACAATACGTGGCGGCCTCGCTCGTATCTGAAAATAAAGTGCTGGCCCACCCAGCTAGTGTCGATTCCATCCCTTCTTCAGGCAATCAGGAGGATCATGTCTCGATGGGCACGACCGCCGCAAGACAGGCCGATCAGATTGTCGGCAATGCCGCCCGCGTTCTTGCGATTGAAGCGATTGCAGCCTGCGAGGCGATTGCCATTCAAGGCTTTTACGATCGACTTTCCCCCGCGACAAAAGCGCTGTATGACTGGGTGCGGGAAAGGGTGGCGCCTGTTCGTGAAGATCGCAGCTTGAGCGCGGAAATAGAGAGAGTGGCACAGGATATGATCAGTTTGCACGCTGAACATGGCCTATTGGAGGGATTAAGGGTAAAATAATGCAAAAAGGAGAGAACTCATGCTGGATTTGATTGCGGCCCAAAAAGTGGCGGAAACGGCAGCCCGTGCAGCAGGTGAGGAAATCAGGAAGCACATTGGAAAGCCTGAGCATACGATGGAGAAATCCTCCCCTCACGACCTGGTGACTGAGGTGGATAAAAAATGTCAGGAGATCATCGAATCCATTTTGTTAGATGCTTACCCGAGTAGCAAATTGCTTGGTGAAGAAGCGGTCGGACCGGGAAGCAAGGCGGCCATACAGGCTGTAAAGGACGCGGATCCCACTTTTTTGTGGGTTGTCGATCCGATCGATGGCACGCTCAACTTTATTCGAGGGATTCCTTTTTGCGCGGTGTCAATTGGCCTCATGTATGAGGGAAAAGCAGTGATTGGCGTGATTTATGATCCGATGCGCGATGTATTGTGTTTGTGAGTTG
>JAJZAS010000040.1 GCA_021799325.1 Bacillota bacterium
CTCAATTCAATGAGCCGATCATGCATGCCGATCTTAATTGCATAGTAAAAAGCAGGCTCGGCAAAGCTATCTATGCAGCCATTCGCATTTTTATATTGCTGCATAGGAGGGGTGCGCATGGAGGATCATCCAATCCAATCGCTGATGTCCACCACGCTTGAGAATTTACAGGCAATGGTAGACGTAAATACCATACTTGGGAATCCTGTAGAAACACCGGACGGTAGCCTGATTTTGCCAATCAGCAGAGTCGGATTCGGATTTGCCGCCGGAGGATCTGAATTTGGTAAAGCAGAAGGGAAGCCGGAAATGCCGGGAATGACAAACGGCAATCAGGATACTTTCCCTTTTGGAGGCGGTGCTGGAGGTGGAGTTTCCATTAATCCAATGGGATTTCTTGTCGTAGGACATGGGCAAGTCAAGGTATTATCTGCAGTACCTGGTAATCAAATTTATGATCGGTTGATTGATTTGGCGCCAACGATTATTGAAAAGTTGGAATCTATGGGGAAAAAGAAAGAAACCGCAACAGATCCCATCCACTGACATCCATATTTAGCACAATTAGCGCGGTGTCTCGCGCTCGTTTTTTATTTAAAAAGTGGGATTGGCTTCTAGGGGGACAAGAAGGTGCATACAATTCAAACCAACAAGTATATTGCTGGATTGATGATCGTGCTTTGCATGGTGGGCGGCAATGGAATACTGATAGCAAACGCAACTACTTCAGCACCATTTGTTCATGCTGCATCTGCATGTTTGTTGGATGTGGATAGTGGAAGGATTTTATATGAAAAAAATGGCCACGAACCGAGGAAAATTGCCAGTTTAACCAAAGTAGTGACCGGCTGGATTGCGATTAAAAGCAATCAGTTGGACAAAATGGTGACAGTATCGGCCAATGCCGCGCGTCAGGAAGGATCTTCTGTCTATCTGCGGATAGGAGAAAAAGTCAAGGTTCGCGATTTACTTTATGCCATGATGATGCGGAGCGGTAACGATGCAGCCACTTCTATTGCGGAAGCAGTCGCTGGCTCTACAGATCAATTTGCCAAGTTGATGAATCAAGAAGTTACGCGTTTGCACTTGAAAAATACTCATTTTGCTAATCCTCATGGACTTGACCAAAATGGCCATTATGCCAGTGCAGACGACTTTGCAGTGCTCACTGGGCAAGCGCTCAAAAATCCTTTGTTTCGTCAAGTGGTCAGCACCAAGTACTATCGCATATCGCGCAGTACTGAAATGAATGGCATGCGCTTAAAAAACAAAAATAAACTGTTGTGGATGATGCAAAACGCCGATGGTGTCAAAACAGGATACACCAAAGCGGCAGGGCGCTGTCTCGCCGCATCGGCTAGCCTTGGTGGGAGACAGGTAGTGCTTGTTGTACTGGATGACCCATCCGACTGGAATGATGCCAAAGCATTGCTGAGTTACGGGTTACAGGTGTATCAAAAATTAGATGTCGCCTCGATCAGGCAAAAAGAATATCTGTTGCCTATTAAGGACGGGGTACGGACAAGCATCGCAAGCGTTCCGCAAGCACCTGTCTTTTATCCACTTCGCGAAGATGAGTCGTCAGCGCTTGTCTATCACATTACACCAACCAAACAGAAGGCGCCAATTCGTGCCGGTCAAAAAATAGGTGTGCTTTATGTTTCACTTCATCAACAACTCATCGGCAAAACCATGCTCATTGCAAAAGAGGACATGCCTGCAAAAAGCTGGTGGGGAAAATTAAAGGGGTTATTTAGGTAAGCCGCTGAATTTCTGGGGAGGAAATCAGGTTGCTGAATATCATATGGTTCACGCTAATGATGTCTGGTCTGATTGTTGCTTTTGCAACGGGACATGTTGCACAGGTCACTAATGGGCTTTGGGACGGTGCTAAATCCGGAGTAGAAGTAGCCATCGGACTAGTCAGCATCATCACTTTTTGGCTTGGAATCATGAAAATCGCTGAATCGGCTGGACTGATTGAAGGCCTCTCAAAATTGGTGAAACCAATTGCCAAGTGGCTGTTCCCATCTGTACCCGAATCTCACCCGGCAATGGGAGCTATTATCGCCAATATGAGCGCCAATCTTCTCGGCCTTGGCAATGCAGCGACTCCTCTTGGACTCAAAGCTATGGAGGAACTTCAAAAACTGAATCCCACCAAGGATATGGCTTCTGATGCGATGTGTACATTGCTTGCCTTAAATACGGCCAGCCTGACCATTATTCCCGCTACCATGATTGGGTTAAGAGCGGAATTTCATTCAAAAAATCCAGCGGATATCGTATTGCCCACACTGCTTGCCACGGCGATAGCCACAACCGCAGCCATCATTTTGGACAGATTTTACCGTCATCGTCACCAAGTAATAAAACCTTGTCCGGGAAGTTCCCAATGATCGCGGAGATATCGTCCTTTGCATTGCCACTCAGCCTGGCGATGATTCTCGTGGTGGCGGTCATTCGCAGGGTACCACTTTATGAGACATTTGTCCTTGGCGCAAAGGATGGGTTTCAAACGGCGATTAGCCTCATACCGAATTTAATCGGCATGATGGTTGCAGTCAGTGTATTTCGCACTTCTGGCGCGCTGAACTTAGTGATTCATGCGTTAAGTCCAATTTTCCATTACCTGAGATTTCCACCAGAACTCTTGCCAATTGCTTTACTTCGACCAATATCGGGAGCTAGTTCCCTAGCACTTGTCACTGACCTTTTTAAGCACCATGGACCGGACTCATTTTTAGGGAAAATCGCTTCAACGATGCAAGGAAGTACGGATACCACCCTTTATGTGTTGACCGTGTATTTTGGGAGTGTTGGCATCAAAAATCCGCGATATGCGGTAAAGGTGGGGCTGTGGTCGGATTTAATCAGTGTTATTGCTTCTGTTTTTGCTGTATATTTAATCATTGGGAAATAAAGTGATGATTCAAATTGGAGAGTTAATCAGTGAATAATCAAGCAACAGAGCGACTGCAAAAAGCGATTGCCGCAAGAGGAATCGCATCCCGCAGAAAAGCGGAGGAATACATTCGTTCAGGACGTGTGCGCGTTAACGGTAAGCCTGTGACGGAACAAGGTGTAAAAGTGTCTGCAAAAGACAAAATCGAAATCGATGGCATCACCATTGGACAAGCGGAATCGTTTGTCTACATTTTGTTATACAAACCTATCAAGGTCATGACCACTGCTTCTGATCCTCAAGGGAGAAAAACGGTATATGATCTTTTGAGTGGGGTTGAAACACGTGTTTTTTCAATTGGAAGGTTGGATTATGACACGAGCGGTCTGCTCCTTTTGACGAATGACGGGGAATTGGCTCACCGCTTAATGCATCCTGGTTTTGGCATTGAAAAGACTTACGAAGCACTGGTGTCAGCGGACGTTGCAAAGGAGTCTGTCCAGCAACTTCGAAGGGGAATTTTGCTTGAGGGGAAAAAGACAGCTCCCGCCAAGGTGAGAATTTTGGGACGAGATGCAACCACCACAAAACTTGAAATTGCGATTCATGAAGGAAGAAATCGTCAAGTGAGAAAAATGCTTGATTTCATTGGTCATCCATGCTTAAAATTGACACGGATTCGCTACGGTAACTTAAATTTAAAAGGGTTGAGGCCAGGTGAATGGCGTTATTTGACATCTTCAGAAGTGGAAAAACTTCACGCAATCACTTATGATCAAAATCACAGATGGTAGATTGTCAAAATACTGTTATAATTAACGTGTATACATTTTCAATTTTGACATCAGGATAGCCATACCAAGGAGGGTTATGCGTTGAGTGAGCTTCACGAGCGTATACTTGTAGTAGATGATGAAGAACGCATTCGTCGATTAGTACGAATGTACTTAGAACGCAATGGGTTTATTGTCGATGAAAGCGATAATGGGACTTCAGCTCTCAAAATGGCGCTCGAGGAGGATTATGCGTTAATCATTCTGGACCTGATGTTGCCAGGTATGGATGGACGGGATGTGTGCCTGGAGTTACGGCAATACAAAGAGACGCCTGTGATCATGCTTACCGCAGCTGGGGATGAAAGTACCAGAATTCACGGATTTGAACTGGGCGCAGACGATTACGTGGTGAAGCCGTTTAGCCCGCGCGAACTGGTGATGCGAGTGAAAGCCCTGTTGCGCAGAACAGGAAATGCGATTCCTGAAACCATCCAACCTCCTAACCTTGGTCATATTCTTACTTTTCCAGGGTTAGTCATCAATGTGGATGCTCGTAAAGTGCTGGTAGAGGATGCAGAAGTATCCTTAACGCCAAAAGAATTTGAACTGCTTTTATATTTAGCTCAACGACCAGAAAAGGTCTTCAGCAGGGAAGAATTGCTGAGGGATGTTTGGAATTACCAGTTTTTTGGCGATCAGCGCACCGTCGATACGCATGTAAAGCGTTTACGGGAAAAATTGGGGCGTTTGTCAGATCGCGTTCCTCAACACATTCATACGGTCTGGGGGGTTGGCTATAAGTTTGAGGTGGTCGAATAGTGATTCGACGTAGTGTCGTTCTGAAGTTATGGCTTACCATCATTGGCCTGGTGGTGATTGTTCTTTCTATATTGGCAGTGTATTTGCAGCAATTCTTTCATTCTTATGTATCGGAAATGCAAAGAAGGGACCTTACAAGTCAGGCCATTCTGGTAAGTGAAATCTTACGCAAGGAACCACCTCAAACGGTACAAGATTATGTTAATAGGGAGTTGTCTGCATCACACAGTCACTATTACATCATTGCATCAAGAAGCGAAGTAGGCATCTCCTTAAATCACTTTATTAACTCCTTTTCAGCAGATGAACTGACCCAATTAAATACGAGTCCGCCGCTCATTCTCTCCGGAGTTCCTTCCTTTTTGCCGAAACCCGATCAGCAAACGATCATTTATGCAATCAATCCCATCAAAGATCAAAGCGGCAAGATTACCGCTTATTTAATCATTACAGAGTCCAGTCAATTTGCGGGTAATCCAAATTATACAATACCTGCGCTTATTGTTTTCGCCGTGATTTTGGGTACCATTCTAACAACAGGGCTGGCATTTGTCGTTTCCAAAAATCTGTCAAGGCCGCTGGTAGAAATGAATCAGGCGGCAGAGCGCCTAGCTAAAGGTCAATTTGATCTGCGTGTTCGCGTGGTGACCCAGGACGAAGTGGGTAGGCTCGGCAAAACGTTCAATCATGTCGCGGCTGAACTGGAGCAATCCATGCTGGCATTGACACAGGAAAAAGAACAAATGGCTGGCATCCTAAATGCCATGATGGATATTGTGATAGCCACAGATCGCACCGGTGTCGCCACTCTCTTAAATCCTTCCGCTGAGCAATGGCTGCGAAGAGCCAGAACGCTCAGTATGAGGGATCAGGAATCGGCACCGTACGGGATCAGCGATTGGCCTAGTGAACTTACCACATTACAACAAAGCGCGTTAATTGCACGCAAACCCATTCATGCAGAATTGCAGTGGCTTGGAAGGGATTTGTCTGTGACGATGACACCGCTTTACGAACCGGATCATGTCACAGAACTACGAGGAACGCTGGCCGTGATGAGAGATACCACAGAGGAAAAAAGGTTAGACCATTTGCGAAAAGATTTCGTCGCCAACGTTTCACACGAATTGCGCACGCCGCTCACGTTGCTTCAAGGATATGCAGAAGCATTGATGGACAATTTTGGTGATGATCCGCTCCAACAGGAGGAACTGATTCACATCATCCACGACGAAACACTTCGCATGCGACGGTTGGTGAACGAACTGCTTGATTTGGCACAACTTGAGTCAGGCCATTTTTCAATGCATATGGATACGATAGACATTTGCGCCATAGTAAGGCGCGTTGCGAAAAAATTTCATGGCGCCATCCAGGAAAGGGGGTTACAATTACACCTAGACGAAGCTACCAGTGCGCTTCACGTAATGGGTGATGAAGACAGGTTGGAACAGGTGCTTACCAACCTTGTCGACAATGCGTTCCGTCATACTAAAACTGGCAGTATCACACTGAGGACAGAAGCCTCTGATCATCAAGCCGTCGTGCGTGTGACTGATACTGGAGAGGGAATTTCTGAAAAGGACCTTCCTTTTGTGTTTGAACGTTTTTATAAAGCGGACAAGGCGAGGATCAGAACAGGCGCGTCTGGTGGCACAGGCATTGGGCTTGCCATTGTCAGCAGCCTTATTCGAGCCCATCATGGGGAGATTGGCGTACAAAGCGCGCTGGGGATTGGCACTACTTTTACCATCATCATACCGCTGGTTAATGATGGATTTGTAGAATAGGAGGGTGCGAATTGGGTTGGATTTATAGCGGAAAATTATACGAAAGCAAATTTCAGGCAGGTTGCTATGCGACCCGTATTCGCGAAGGAGAATCAATGTCTCGCTCCCGGCTACCTCGCTATGTCTACGTTTATCGCACCAAAAAAGGACGCTACGGCGTAAAATATTCATGGTAACGAGAGAGATAGAGATAGGAGTGATCGGCATGCTGACAGATTATCATACGCATACGGAAAAAGGACCTTATACAGTAGAGTGGTTGGAACACTTTCTCTCCGTGGCAAAATCCCGCGGAATTGATGAATATGGCGTTTCGGAGCACGCTTATCGATTTTTGCAGACCGCTCATTTGCTTGATAACCCGTGGACTCGTGAGAGAAGAACTGAGAACCTTGACGAGTATTTCAAGATGGTGGAAGACGCGCGTAAAGCGGGGCACGATGTCAAATTTGGCATTGAGCTTGACTATATTCCCGGTACTGAAGCCGCGCTAGACAAATTCATCAACTCCTATCCGTTCGATTATGTGATTGGTTCCGTCCATTGGCTCGGAGATTTTGGCTTTGATTTGCTGGAGATGAAATCCAAGTGGGAGAATCGCGATATCAAGAAAACGTATGATGACTATTTTTCAATACTGACACAAATGGTGGAAAGTAAATTATTTGATTTTGTCGGTCACGCGGATGTGATCAAGGTGTTTGGTTACGAACCTGATGATCAGGTGTTTTTAGAGGAATGGTACGATCGGCTTTCAGACACCTTTTCACAAAATGACGCAGTGATTGAAGTATCCACAGCCGGACTTCGCAAACCGGTCGGCAAACTGTATCCTGCCCCTGGCCTCTTAAAGGCGAGTTATAAACGGAATGTTCCTATTGTGATCAATTCGGATGCCCATCGTCCCGAAGATGTGGGTGCGGACTACGACAAGGCCGTTTCCTATGCGAGAGAAACAGGCTACACAGAGTTGGTCGCTTTCACTGGTCGAAAGAGATCATTTCATGCGATTCATGAGCCAAAATAAAATACATAGCGTAATTTCAGGTTGATTACAGGTTTAGTTATTATTATTAAATTATCGCATGAACAACTGACTCCCGTTGGATGATCATGCCTCAGCCAATTAAACCTTCTCCTAAGCGAGAAGGTTTTTTTGTAGTATGCTATAGGCAGAGGGGTGATCCAGATTGTTTGTATTGTTTTATCGATTGATGCAAACGATTACCCGACGGTCTGCTTTGTACATAACGCTTGTCGCCTTCATTTGTATTATCACCGGAGCCGTTCTTTTTTCACATTTCGAGCATGAATCGATCTGGACTGCGCTTTATTGGTCGATTACGACTGCGACTACTGTAGGATATGGCGATGTATCGCCAGTGAACACGGCTGGGAGAATTATTGCGATTGGCCTGATGATAACCAGCATCCCCTTGTTTGGTGCAGTGTTTTCTACTTTGGCTGGCAGCATCGTCGAAGCGCGATTCAGGAGGTTAATGGGTATGGAACTTTTTGGTCCACTAAAAAACCACGTGCTTATATTAGGGGATAGTGACGAGAGACTGACCGTTATCGATTCATTAAAGACAAAGCGCCATATTGTGGTCGTCTCAGAAGACGTCGACCCGACAACACTTCCGTCAGGGGTTTCCTGCATAAAGGGCGATCCCAGGGATCTTTTGGTATTATCCAAGGTCAAGCCAAGTCAAGCCAAGCATGCCCTGATCATCGGATCAAGGGACGGCGACATACTGGAAATTGCCATCGCGTTAAAGGAATTAGCACCAAACTTATCGGTGACTGTCAGCACCAAATCCATGTTGGCATCCCGTGCGTTAAAGGCGATAGGAATCACGAATACCTTAGTTTGGCAAGAATTGCTGGGGCATACATTGGCCAAAAGCTTACAAGCGCCTCATGCTGCTGATTTACTGATGCAGATGGTGAATTCAGAAGAGTTTATCATTCAAGAGATACCCGTAGCTGAAGAATTTATAGGGAAATCATTAAGTGAGCTTAAATCCTCTTATGTTGGTTACGTGTTAGGATTAGTACAGGGTGATGACGTCATACTCGGTGTCAGGCGAAATCCAATTATCAGAAATGGCGCTCAGTTGCTGATCTTAAAAGAACAATAAAAAAAGCAGGTGAATTGATGCAGTTTTACATCGTAGACGTTTTTGCAAACAAGAAGTATCAAGGGAATCCGCTCGCTGTGCTGATACCAGACAGGCCTATCGACACGAGCGAAATGCAGCTAATTGCCAAAGAAATCCACTTTTCTGAAACCACGTTTATCATGTCAGGCAAAAAACCTGATGGTGGTTATGATGTCCGTATTTTTTCGCCTGATGTGGAACTTCCTTTTGCCGGGCACCCCACACTTGGCACTGCGTTTATCATTTCCAAAATAATGGAAGGCGGTTCAACGAATACGATCAGGTTAAACCTGCAAGTGGGCCAGATTCCTGTGACGGTTTTGGATGATGAGTGGACGATGCAACAAAATCAGCCCACTTTCGGCATGATGCTGAAGGCTGCCAAACAGGTGGCAGAAATGGTCAACCTGCATGAAGAAGATATTGATGATCGTTTTCCCATCGAGGTGACATCCACAGGGTTGCCGTCTGTGATCGTCCCTTTGAAAAGCCTATCCGCACTGCAAAAATGTCGAGTCAATCATGATCAATTTCAGGATTTCATGGACCATCAGATCAAGGCCAATATACTCTTGTTTACCCGAGGCGAAGAGACTGCAACCCCTCAATTGCGAGTCAGGGTGTTTGTGGATGAGTCGGGCTTTTTTGAAGATCCCGCAACAGGAAGCGCAAATGGCAACCTTGCCGCTTACGTGATCAAACATCGGTATTTTGGTGCTGACTCCATCAACTATGAGGTCCTGCAAGGTGTGGAAATGGGCCGCCCTTCACTCTTAAAAATAAATGCCTCACAATCTGAAGAGGAGTATCAGTTGCTTGTTGGTGGAAAGGTTTTCTTGGTAGCCAAGGGTGACTGGGAGTAAAATGGCAATACAAGACGAATTTCGGGAGGGCGTACATATGACAATGATGAAAGCGGTACAAATCACTAAACGGGGCGGTCCGCTTGAATTGGTGGAAATGACCATACCTGAACCACAAAGTGGCCAAGTACTGTTGCGAGTGGAAGCCTGCGGTGTGTGTCACGGGGAAATGGTGGCCATCGAAGGCCATCATCCGCACATGCAGTACCCTAGGGTACCCGGACATGAAGTGATCGGTGTCATCGAAAAATTAGGCGTAGACGTCACAAGCTGGGCAATAGGTGAACGGGTTGGTGTCGGTTGGAACGGTGGTCATGGCGAGGTAACCGGCCTGACCATGGACGGAGGTTACGCGGAATATATGGTGGCCTATGCGGATGGCCTCGCACGCATTCCAACAGAATTATCCTCGGTAGAAGCGGCGCCTCTTTTATGTGCTGGCGTGACCACTTTTGGGGCGCTCAAAAACAGTATCGCGCGGATGGGGGATGTGGTGGCCGTCTTAGGCATCGGTGGACTTGGCCATTTGGCGATCCAATTTGCTAAAAATGCTGGGTTTTACACAGTGGCCATTTCCCGTGGCTCAGAAAAAAAATCCCTCGCCCTTCAACTTGGTGCCCATTTGTATATCGACACCGAAAGGGAGGATCCTGCCGCTGTACTGAAAAGTCTGGGTGGTGCCAAGGTAATTTTG
>JAJZAS010000041.1 GCA_021799325.1 Bacillota bacterium
CCAATCTCCCAGTGACCGGCGGTCATCATCGCGATGACCAAACCAGCCGTCATCCAACACAAATAGTTCGATTCCAAGTTCCTTGGCGGATTTACCCAGTTCCATAAGTGTCTGCTGATCAAATTGAAAATAGGTCGCTTCCCAGTTGTTAATTAACACCGGTCTCTTCTGATCACGATACTTTCCTCTTACCAGCCTTGTCCGAATGAGCCGATGAAATTCGCGGGACAAGCCTCCTAATCCTTCTTTTGAATAGACGAATAACGCTTCTGGCGTCTGAAATCCCTCTCCAGGCTCCAGTGTCCACTCAAAGTCAAACGGATTGATGCCTGCCAACACCCTTGTGTTATCGTATTGGTCGACGTCCGCCGTCATTTGAAAGTTTCCGCTGTACACAAGCGATACGCCAATCGCTTCCCCAAATTCTTCAGTGGTGTTCTTTCTGACTAGCGCCATAAAAGGATTCTGTTGATGACTGCTCGCCCCTCTTCTGCTTTCCATTTGATGCACAGAGCGGTCAAGAGGTACCTTCACCAACTCCCTCTCGCGTACGTGAGCGCCGGGAAGATGGATCAGGTCATATTCCGCATCTGGCAAATCCATCGCCGCAGAATGTACACACCGAAGCATAATCCTCTCCGTCCCATGATTGGCAACAAAAACAGAACGGGCGATGACAGCATGGTTAGTAAAAGCTGTGTAGCACAGTGTGACCACGAGGCCTTTTAACGCATCCTCCAAATCCACTTCAAGCGTGGTAGCTTCGCTCGCCTCTTCAATGTAAGTGGCTGGCAAACCGCGCAATGCTGGTTTCCCAGGAAATATGCGATGGCGCTGATACCTTAATTCTATCAGTGTCGAGCCATCCTCAAACTTTGCTTCCAGCGCAGGCAAGCGAAAATCCGAGGTCCCATAGACAGGATATTCTTGTGGCAATGTATCGAGTGAAAAATGGTCATCGCTTGGGTCCGGATTCGGTGAAAATGAGCGCGCCACGGTGACGAACGGCTGGGCAATGGTTGGTTGAGACAATCGACCGCCATAATAGCGATGAGCTAGATAAGCATCTTTATCAATCTCAAAGAGATAACTACTAGAACCTGCTTGCAGATGAAATTGTTTTGTTTTCTCATCATATAAAATTGGCACAGGCAACACCCCTCTTCGCGTTAGTTATTCTTTACACCTTTAAATGTTCAGGGAGACTGTCTCCCAGGAGGGATTGATTGACTCGCCACCAAACGGATCAAATCCGGTCAAAAGCACCTTCACCATGCTCATTCACTCCCCCATTCACCTTTTTTCTCCACATAGGGTTCGATTCCATCACGCGAAATTCCTTAAAGAAATACAAGGCAAAAAATAGCGCCGCCATTGCAAGGCCGCACCAGAAAAGCAGGCTGCGATCGCTCATTACTTTTTGTTGCAATAAAAAAGAGGACGCCGTATAACTCACAGGCACCAGTCCTACGGACATCAGCGTCAAAAGGGACATGGTCCGCCCCAGTTTGTCAGAAGGAACGATGGTTTGAATATACGTAATCAGGGGAATGTTGACCACGCTTACCATGATACCCATGATGCCCATGAGCCCAATGCCCCCCCAAACGAACGGGACAAACCCAATGGCTGCCATTGCAAGTCCCATCAATGCGCCAAGCCATCCGAGCCAAAGAAATTTTCCTCGAAACCCTCTCATGATAGCGACAAGCACCCCGCCGATTACAGTTCCTATGCCAAAACCTGATTCATACGTCCCATAGATGCTGCCGGACCAGCCGTGACTCTTCACCAAAATGGGAATGCCAATGTTGATAGGACCCATGAACAGCAAATTGATGCCAAGCGCAACCACCATCACCATCAAGAGTATCCGCACGGTCATGACAAACCGGATACCCTCCTCAATGGAGCGCCACATCGATGCGGAAGCCTCTGCCTCCGCATTACCCGTATCGTCCTCCTCCTGATGCAAGCGCAAAAAAGATAACATCGTCGAACTGAGCGCAAATAAACCTGCTATCACGATGAACATGACGCTAAACGTATGGAACCACAGGAGCCCCGCAGCAAGCAACGGACCAAGCACCGTACTTATCTGCTGAACGGTTTGAACGAGACTGTTCGCGCGGTCAAGCACGTTTTTTGGCACGACACTGGGAATCATGGAATTATAAGCGGGATAAAAAAATGCATCAATCGTACCAAACAACACGGCAATGACATCAATCATCCAAAGCGATGGCTTTCCATGCATGAAAATCAATAAGGTGACAAAAGCCGCCAAAAATACCGCCCGACTGATCAAGGACAACACTAGGATTCGTTTGCGATCAAATCGATCTGCCATCGCACCCCCGATTAGCATGAAAACAATACGAGGAATGGAGGCAAACGTGAGCGTGGTGCCAAGTGCAAACTCGGACCCCGTTACATTCAGCACAAACCATCCGAGTACGATAAAATAGGCACCGTCACCCAGCACCGATATAAAAATACTAATGAGAAGACGAAGAAAATTCCGGTCACGTTCCAAACGATACAGAACAGATGGCACGCACGTCACTTCCTTGCCAATTTGGTCAGTCTAGCCTTCCAATGAGACTCGGTCCGTCTCCGCATTCTGGATCTTCCCTTTGCGATTGACCATCCAGACCCCTACCATCATCAATGCGGCCCCCAAAAACTGCGTGATTGTCAAAGTTTCGCCAAGCACGATCCACTCAATGATCCGTGCAGACACTCGCATAACATACCCACACACACCTGCCCTTGCCGGTCCGATCCGATGAACGCCTAAATAATAGAACCAATTGGCAAGCACGCTTGGAAAGAGTGCAAGGTACACTTGATTCAACCAAAATTTCCAACTAAGGTTTTGGAAGTTAAGGTGAAGCAATGATGGAAAGGCAATGATGCCAATCACAATGGCCCCAAAAGCCATGGCATACGTCATCACCAAAAACGGATCGACCCGACTCGTAATCCTTTTGCTAAGCAAAGTATTCGTTGCCCATAACACTGCAGCCCCCAAAAACAGACCATCTCCCAACAGCCGCTGCGTCCCACCTGTCGTTTGCATGAACACAATGGCAGAAAAAAAAGTCAGCGCACCTATCAGCGTAATGATAAGTCCGACCGTTTGATTTCTCCGAAATCGTTCTTTTAAGAAAATCACAGCTAGAATTATCGTGATTGCAGGACTAAGGGTGGGGATGATCATACTGCCATCAGAAGCGAGTGATAAGGATAACCCAGCAAAAAAAAGTAAATTATAGCCCGCTACCCCCACCAGTCCAAGCAGGATGGTTTCCCGCCAGGCTGCTTTCGGTGTGGCAACAAATTGAGGATTTCGCGCTTTTTGGATCAGAATCATCAGTACGCCGATTATCGCGCCAATGCCAAACCTGAAGAATGCCGCCACGAATGGCGACACAGAATTTTCCGATACTTTTGAGAATACAAAAGCACTGCCCCAAAATATGGAGGTAAGCAACAGTAATGCATATGTTCCCGCTTTTCCCATGATGACTTCCTCCTGTTTAACCCCTGATTGCTTCGCATTACTATACTCTCGCATGAATAAATTTTGATGTAAGTATTATAATGTCACATCGCATATTTCATTTCTACCACTATTTTTTGCCTTGAATAACACTTCATCTGCATTCACTATCAATGATTTTTGCGAGGTTTCCGTATCAGGAACGATGGTCGCCACACCCTGACTGATCGTCACGTATTTTTTGATGGCGGATTCCGCATGCCGAATTTGAAGTGACCATACCATTTCCTGAAAATCCCGGGCGATTTTAAGCGCACCCTCGTGATCAGTGTCCGGGAGCAAGCAAACAAATTCCTCTCCACCATATCGCGCAAACAAATCCGACTTTCTTTTCAGAATGCCAGATAGGGCTTGCGCAATTTTGACTAGACAGATATCTCCCTCTAAATGCCCATAATAGTCGTTGTACATCTTAAAATTATCGATATCAATCATAATCAACGAAAGTGGTAATGATTCCCGAACCGAAAAACTCCACATGGAACTGAAATACTCGTCAAAGCGCCTACGATTCGGAATTCCTGTGAGTCCATCAAAATAAGAAGTATTCATCAGCAAGTCTCGGTATCGCTTCAATTCAAGATGAGTGCGAACACGCGCTTTGATCACCACCGGACTGAATGGTTTGGTGATGTAATCGACGGCACCAAGTTCAAATCCTTTTACTTCATCATCCTCACCTGATTTTGCAGTAATGAAAATGATGGGGATATTCTTCGTGGCAGGATTGGACTTAATCTTGTTGCATACCTCATAACCGTCCATTCCGGGCATGATGACATCGAGCAAAATCAAATCAGGAGGGCGGTCCGAATTGACAATTTGCAGCGCTTTTTCTCCACTTGTCGCGACCCTTACTATACATTCCAGCCGCAACAGCGCGCCTAACACAGTGATATTTTCCGGTGAATCATCGACTATCAACACCGTGCTTTTGCTCATTGGTTCCGTGTCCATTCTTATGTCACCTCGTGGTCAAATTCAGCCCTTGCACCACCATTTGCAGTGATTGCTTGGCAGAATCAAAGTCATATTGATTGATTTGTTCTTCCAATTGCTTTATCTCTGTAGTAAACATAGATTGTCCCAATTGCTTTTTGAGTGCATCCAACGCGTGTACCGCATCGATGTTGTCCTCCTCCAGCAACTGTTCGAGTTCCTTGATCTGCTCACTCACTTCGCTAGGATTGATGTTGGTCGGTGTACTTTGCATGTCGATTTCGGAGTAGGCCATTACATTTTTCAGCGTATCTAGTGACCCCAATACCGCATGAAGTTCTTGATCAAGCGCATCCAGCAGTTCATCCATTTCTGGTTTGGAGGTCTTATACTTTTCTGCAATGGAATCCTCGATGACGTGCGCCGCGCGATAAACTCCAGATATGGAAAGATTGCCAGCTACGCCTTTCAACGTGTGGACATAACGAACTGCTGACTCAAAGTCCCCTTTTTCCAGTGCCTGATGGACAGATGCCATTGTATCTGAGTACTTATCACGAAAATCTACCAATAATCGGAGGTACAACGATTCGTTGCCATTTACCCTTTTTAGTCCTGAATGAATATCCACTCCCATGATTTCTTCCGGCAATAAACGATGGTGCACATCAGACTGTTTTTTCTCTGCACTAGTCATAGTGGGAGCGATAAACCTCGAAACCACCTCCACCAGTTGCTCGACATCAATCGGTTTGCTGACATAATCGTTCATTCCTGCCGCCAGACACTCTTCCTTCGCTCCCTGCATGGCATGGGCCGTCATGGCAACAACCGGCAATTCGCTATATTGGGGGATTTTCCTCAGTTGGCGGGTCGCCTCATAGCCGTCCATGACCGGCATCTGCACATCCATCAGCACCATGTCATAATGATTACCCGTGATTTTTTCAATGGCTTCGATGCCGTTGTTGGCAATCTCCACTTTCATCCCCAATCCAGTCAAAACTTCAGTCGCAACTTGCTGATTAAAAAGATTATCTTCGACCAGCAACACATCTACACCATCGAAGCGATAGATGACGGTATCTGATGACCGTATACTGCGATTATTGGTAACAGCCAAATCGGTTCTATTAAAGGCATGCATGATCGTATTGAATAAAAGAGATTGGTTGACAGGCTTCATCAAGTAGGAATTAACACCTACTTTTTCTGCCTTTTGAACAATTTCCTCCCTGCCAAAGGCGGACACCATAAAAATTAATGGGGTTTGATTTAAGCCTGTATCCTTCAAAATGACCTCTGCCGCATCAATCCCATCCATCTCTGGCATCTTCCAATCCATCAGCACCAGATCATATGGTCTACCGCCAGACGAGCGCTTCAATTCCTGAATCGCTTCACGACCAGATGCCACAGAATTGGCTTCAAACCGGAACGAGCGAATCTGTTCTGTCAGCACTTCTCTCGCAATGTCGTTGTCGTCGACAATCAGCACCTTTAAGCCTTTCATATCATCCGGCGCCTGAAGCTTTAATTCATTAGCTTCCTGCTGTCTGGCTAAACGTGCGGTGAAGCTGAACGCACTTCCCTCTCCTGGCGTACTTTCCACCACTATTTCGCCGTCCATCATTTCCACTAGGTGCTTACTGATCGTCAACCCAAGCCCCGTACCGCCAAACCTTCTCGTGACAGAAGTATCCGCCTGAGTAAATGCTGTAAACAGCTTCTCCATCTGGCTTTTCGTCATACCGATACCGGTATCTTTAATGCTGAATTGGATCACGCATTCATCTGCATCCTTTTCCACTAATTGTGCCTTGATCAAAATCGAACCTTGCTCGGTAAATTTGACTGCATTATTGGCCAAATTGGTAAGGACTTGTCCCAAACGCAAGGGATCACCAATGAGCGCATGCGGAACATCCCCTGCGATATCACTGAGGATTTCCAAGCCCTTTTTTTCACCTTCCACTGTGATCATGTTGACGATATTGTTGACTACATCATCCAACCGGAAGTCGATCTTTTCAAGTTCCATGCGGCCCGCTTCAATTTTTGAAAAATCCAATATATCGTTAATAATGCCTAATAACGATTTTGCCGATATTTCAATCTTTTTTATGTAATCGTATTGCTTAGCGGTAAGTTCCGTTTTCAGCGCAAGATTGGAAAAGCCGATAATCGCGTTCATCGGGGTACGGATTTCATGACTCATATTCGCTAAAAAATCACTTTTGGCGCGAGCGGCCGATTCCGCAGCGTCTTTGGCGTTTTTCAACTCCTCCGTACGACTTTCAATCATCTCTTCCAAGTGCATCCTATATTCTTCTAATTCAGTCACATCCCTGATGCACTCAATCGCCCCCACAATATTTCCGGAAGCATCGTAAATGGGGCGTGCCCATGCCGATAAACGACGATTCTCCCCGCGCACCACAGTCACTTTACTTTCCCCAATCAATATATCCCCATCGCGGGAGAGCATCACATACTCTTTTTCAATCTCTTCTTGCGGAAGCAGGACCAAATCAATAATAATCGGTCGTTTTTCTCCCTGATAAAAAGCTTTTGAATACTCATAATCGCCTTTTCCCAGCATTTCTTCCGCCTTGTAGCCGGTCATCTTCTCCACTTCACGGTTCCATGCGATCACATGTCCTTCTTTGTCGATGACCAGTGTAGCATCCGGCAAAAAATCGATAATATCAGCCAGTTGCCGCTGTGAACTTTTCAGTTCCTCTTCAGCCCGCTTGCGTTCGCTGATGTCCGTGATGAACGCGAAAGATCCGACGAGTTGGCCAGAATTATCCTTAACACTTGTGGCATTAAACTGACAGTCAATTCGTTCGCCATTTTTTCTATAAAGCGCCACTTCATAACTGCGATGATTTTTCTCTGCCATTCTGACAAGAGATGCTCGTAAGATCTCAATATGATCCTCCACCACAAATTCCAAAACAGACGTTCCCAACAATTCTTCTCTTGTATAACCGAGCAGTAGACATATTGAATCATTAACTTCTATCGTTTTATAATCGATATCAATAAACCAGAAACCTTCAGAGGTCGTTGCGATCAAATAATGATAGTCTAACTGACCGTTCGGCATCGCATTGTCTAATATCCCCACTCTATTTCCCCCTTCCTTACTAATATAATACAAATCAAAAGGCTTAGCGCAATGCCAAGCCTCTTTTCTTGCTTCTATTTTAGCCACTATCACGGTTCGACCTGGGCAAGATGGCGAAGGGATTCCGCATTATCCGCCAAGTGAACAGTCATCTGGGAAATGGTGTGGATCGCTTGCAGTTGCTCTTGAGATGCAGAATTTACGTTGGTTGAACTCTGTGTCAGTTGCTCGATGCTTTGAATCACGTTGCGGATGCTTTTTTGGATGGATTCGGTGGATTGTCTCGTCGTTTCTGCCAGTGATTGAATTTCTTCCGCGACCACGCCAAATGCCCTACCGGAGTCTCCCGCTCTTGCCGCCTCGATTCTCGCATTAAGACCAATGAGTTTCGTTTGCGAGGTGACTTCCTGCACCAGTTTCGAAACCTCATTGATCTGGTCAATTTCTTTTCGCAAACTATCCGCCTGCTCCTTCACATTTTCAATCAAGCGCGAAACCTCATTGGAGGTGGCCGCCAGTTGCTCTGCGGTCGCGGACAATTCTTCACTGGAAGCTGACACTTGTTCCGCATCCTCTTGAAGCTCCATTTGCCGTTGCTGCGTGACCGCTGTGGATATACACCCGATCACTTTGCCTTCCACCATAATGGGAAGTCCGATAGCAATCGTGGGCACTCCAAATACTTCTTTAGGAACAAATGATTGTTGCCGTTTTCCCGAGGTTAATGTTTTATGTGTGATGCTGCCAGGCTTTATGGGGTCACCCACTTTAATGCCCAACGTAAAAGTCTTCCCCGGAACATAAGCAATAAATTTTTCCGTATCAGAAACACCTATCGTCGTATCATCCAGACATAACAAGTTCCAAAATTCAGACACTTTCGCAAAATGCTGAAGAATATCATCTTCCATTACTACACATGCCCCCTTCTGGTCGTTGTCCTCATTGTATGATAAAACATCATAATTTCAATCATGCTTTTTTACTATTCAACCATAACTTCGGTTAACTTCTTTTGTCTTACCCTCATCAATGTATAATTTGCTAGGTTTCCCACCAAAAGGCCAATTAACAAGTACGCGAGTCCTCCATAATTGGCAAAAACCACGGAACCAATGATCGCCGCAAGGCTACCAAATATTATCTGTTTGGGATAAGAAGCAGGGGACGTAGGAGGATCGGTAAGCATAAAAAACGCGAGAAAAAGCGTGGAATTGACAAACGGGATGCGGAGTGCATCAGCGGGTGTATCATATGGTAGCCCTAAATGGAAAATGGCCATGAAGAACATCAGTGCAAAATACACCCCCAAAAATGAGGCAACCTGCGGAAATTTATTCACTCTAATGGAAATGACAATTCCCGGAATGATCAAGGCAGGGATTAGCCAAATGGGAAGTAGCGCCAAACTGCCCCACCAGCTTTGCCCAGTGGAAAAGACGTAAATCGCCACTACCAATCCAACCGCAGCCGGATTGAAAATTGGCTTTCTGCCCGTCTTGATGAGATGCTTTGACAAAAGTGCCACTGCAGTGGTGGCGACAAAGAGGTACCAAGGCGTCGAATTGCTAAGCACATCCGCAATAATCAGTGCTGTAATAATGCCCCCATCGGGAAACTTCTTTTTATTCTTATACAACATCCCAGCCACCCCATCGATCACTAGGGCAGTAACCACGGAGACACCCGCATTCAAAAGTCCAATGTGATCCTGGGGACGAAGCGCCGCCACCAGCGTTAATCCAATGAGTATGGCCATCATATAGCCTTTTGGCGTTTTCAGCCATTTTTCTACATTCATCGCAAATACCTCTCCATCGCATCCGTCATGGTAATTTCCAGCGAGTCGTCAATGCATAGTGCATCGAGTTCGACTTCATTGACAAAATCAAGCGCGTTGTCTTTGCCGAGTACAAACGCAGCCGTGGACACTGCATCGGCAAGCATGGCAAACGGTGCAATCACGGTGCAACTGAGTAATCCTTTAGTGCTTTTTCCTGTCATGGGATTAATCAAATGGTGTATTTCCTGGTTGAGAGGGCTTCTGCGCTCATAAGTGCCGGATGTACACACGGCGGCATTAGTGATTTTCAGCCAAGCGATCATCGCCTCTTTCTCTTGAGGATGCTGGATACCCACTGTCCAATTTTCCCCGGTGGGATCGCACCCATGAAGGTAAAGATCCCCTCCTGCGTTGATGACAAACCCATCGAATAGTGATAGTTCTTTTGCCGCCAGGTCCACGGCAAAGCCTTTTGCCACCGCTCCCAAATCAAGCAGCAATGGTTTTTGCAAATAGACACTACGCGTCTCTTCATCCAATGTGACATCGCGAAAACTCACCGTTTCCCCTGTCATGGGAAGATC
>JAJZAS010000042.1 GCA_021799325.1 Bacillota bacterium
AACATGGTGGCCGCCATGTCGTTTCTAAGTATGACAGGATAACGCTTGTTGCTGATCGACCGGGATCCGAGTTGATCAAGCGCCTCTTTTGCAGCT
This sequence comes from Bacillota bacterium, assembly GCA_021799325.1. Lineage (GTDB taxonomy): Bacteria > Bacillota > Bacilli > Alicyclobacillales > SLC66 > JAJZCL01. The sequence goes on from JAJZAS010000042.1 coordinate 97, forward strand.
TTTTCTGCAATTTCATCAGCGTTCAGGGAATGGAAATCTTTAGTGATACATTCATAAGAACCTGTTTTGACCTGACCTGCATCCTCCACCACCACGGAGACATACATACCAAAGTAATTCTGCTTGTCGCCAAGTTGAAGTCCTTTACTGTTGATCAGCTTACGTTCTTCTGATGATCTTGACAGCATAAAGTAATTGGTGGTTTTTACGCGCTTATCAAAAGCGAGGATTTTTTTCTCCACCTCCAGACCAAATTGCATGATTTCTGGAATGGTGACCCGATCGAGTGGTTCCGCGTAAAAGCTTAGATCACGGTAACTATCACTCCCGGAAAAGATTTCTTCCCCTTCTTCATCATCGATGATGCCGGCGTTGTCTTTTGCATTTTCCAACAAATAATCCATGGAGTCTTCCGAAATTTTCTCCGTAAACGCATAACCCATTTTACCGTTGTAAAGTCCACGAAATGAAATTCCGGCCACTTCAGACGACTCGTAATTGTCGACTTCACCTTCAAATATCCGGCAACCGAATTTTTCCCGGTGCTCATAGTACAACTCCATATCCACAAAACCCTGTTGCTCACCTAATGTAAAAAGTTTCTTCTGAAATTCAAGAAGTTCCATTTTATTCAGCCCCCTTTGTTCCACCAACGGTCATCTCGCTGACGCGTAGCATGGGTTGCCCCACGTTGACGGGGATACTGCCGCTAAGTGAACCGCACATGCCTGCACCATGCGCCAGGTTATTCCCCACCATATCCACGAGTTGGATGGTTTTCGGACCGTTTCCGATCAGCGTAGCGCCTTTGATCGGCGTATCTAACTTCCCGTTTTTGACCAGGTACGCTTCCATCACCGCAAAGTTAAAATCCGCAGTGGCCGGATCCACCGATCCGCCGCCCATGTATTTTGCATAAATACCGTATTCCGTATTGGCAATGATATCTTCTGGCCTGGACTTACCTGGTGCAATAAACGTATTGGTCATTCTTGATGTAGGAGCAAAACGATAGGATTGCCTTCTAGCTGATCCTGTGGGGTCCATTCCCATTCGCCTAGCATTCAACTTATCGATGAGATAACCTTTTAAGATGCCATTTTCAATCAAAACATTGCGTTTCGTGGATTCTCCCTCATCATCCACCTGGATCGATCCCCATTCATTAGGTATCGTCCCATCATCGATATACGTAACGAGGTCAGAGGCCACTTTTTCACCGAGATGGCCAGAAAACGCCGAATTGTTTTTTGCCACCGACGTTGCCTCAAGTCCATGGCCGCACGCCTCGTGAAAGATCACGCCGCCAAATTCATTGTCGATGATGACTGGGAACTTGCCGCTTGGACTCGGTTCTGCAGAAAGCATGGAGACGGCGATCCTGGAAGCTTCTTTCGCATAATGTTCGAGATTCAGTCCCTCGATAAATTCAAATCCCTTATGCGCCCCTGGCCCGTAAAATCCACTTTCCATCTTGTTGCCATCTGCTGCAATCGACTGAATCATCATGCGACTGCGAGTGCGCTTGTCCTCGATAAATCTTCCTTCAGAATTGGCGATTAACACATTCTGCTCTTCATCCAAATAAAAAACGCTCACCTGCTGAATCGCTTCGTTAAATCCTTTGGCGATCGCGTAAGCGTTTTTCATAACACTAACTTTTCTCGCTTTATCCACTGATGACGGGCTGATTTGAATTTGGTGCGTGGAGGTAAAGCTCCCCTTCACAAGTCGCTGTGGTTGGATCACTGCTGCACCGCTGATGGCAGCCGCAGCGTTTTTTGCTGCTTTTAAAAGTCCTTCTCTGGAGGCATCCGTTGTATAGGCGTAGGCACTAAAAAAATTCCTGAATACGCGTATGCCCACCCCAAAATCCCTGCCTGATAGGCTGTTTTCCACATTGCCCGTTTGCAACACGATGCGATTCGTATATCGGTCCTCAACGAACACTTCAGCAAAATCCCCACCGGTTGAAAGCGCTTCACCCAGCACTTCGTCTATTACTGATTGCGCAATCACAAAACTCCTCCTTCATTAAGCAATGTTGCCGTATTACTACATATGAAATAGACACATCCTTATCATACATCAAAACAGTTGGCAGGAAGCCTCTGCTGTTTTCTGCTATAGTACGTATAGTTCGTTTCGACAACACATTCGACAGATTATTGAAACCAGGTGAAAAAGAATGGATAAACGGCATGTGGTCATCATCGGTGGGGGGATCACTGGTCTCGTAGCAGCGTATCGCCTGCGCCAGATGAATCACGATAATCATTTATTGAATTGCACCCTTTTGGAAGAGGACAGTCGATTTGGCGGAAAGATCGACACCAGAAGAACAGAAGACTTTACGCTCGAATTAGGTCCTGATTCGATTTACACGCGCAAACCCGCAGGCATCGAGTTCATTCGGGAATTGGGGCTCGAAGAGCAAATTGTTCCCGTTAGTCCCAGCACTGGTACGTTTGTGTGGCACAACGGGCACCTGCAACCACTCCCACCAGGCGTTAACACAGGCGTCCCATCGGACATGACTGCGTTTGCCAAAACCAAACTCCTTTCTACGCAGGGTAAAATGCGTGCATTGGCTGATCTGATCTTACCTTTGGTACCTTTAGAAGGTGATATTGCGATCGGAGAACTTTTGCGAAAGCGCCTTGGCGACGAGGTAGTAGACGTCATTGCGTCACCTCTTCTTGCTGGCATCCACGCAGGAGACATTGACCGATTGAGCCTTGATGCCACGATGCCGATGTGGCGAAAGATTTATGAGGATCATCGCAGTTTGATCCTCGGGGCAATGGCGATGAAGAAAAAAGCCCAAAGTGCGCCAAGTGCGCCATCAGGGCCACTATTTATCAATTTGCAAAACGGCTTGGAACAATTGGTGGAACATCTCATACAGGCGATCAAGCATGACGTCGATACGCACCTTAACACCAGCGCGACAAAAGTGACAAAAAATACGGACGGCACTTATGAAATCACCATGAACCATAAAGGAACCATCTCCACGATCAAAGCAGATGCCATCATTGTCGCCACGCCATCATTTGCAGCGGCGGACATTCTGTCCTCCCTAGATCTCAACTTAGAACCCTTACGCTCTATTCGTTATGCGGATACCGCCACCGTATCATTTGGCTACAAGGGCATCCCCTCATCCTTCCAGATGGCAGGATCAGGCTATCTTGTGCCTCGCAATGAAGGCACTCGCATCACCGCCTGCACCATCGTCTCGAACAAATGGAAGAATTCCTCGAAAAACGGCAATTTACTCGTACGCTGTTACGTGGGCCGAGACGGCGATGAAGAAGCGGTTCATTGGACGGACGAGCGTCTGATTGAAACGACCCAACAAGACTTAAAGAAAAGTATCGACCTTTATGAAAAACCGTATTTTATTGAAATCAAACGCTGGCAACGCTCCATGCCGCAATACGATGCGGGCCATCTGGAACGCGTGCAAATAATGGAAAGCGAACTGCAGAAGTACCCAGAGATCATTTTAGCTGGCGCCGCCTATCGAGGAATTGGCATCCCGGACTGCATCAAGGAAGCGACCAGGGCGATAGATCGTATCAAGTCACTCTTTGCGCTTAATGGATGACGTCCCTAGCCCCGTAGTAATGCGCTATATAATATGGATTGGAGAACACATTGGCGACAATGATCACCCCTTTGTTATTGGTAGAGGAGGATTCGATCATGTCGCCATTCCCCAAGTAGATTCCAACGTGCGTCACTTGATTGGCATATAGGCTAGCGCTAGAATCTGTATCCTTAAAAAAGAGCAAGTCTCCAGGCAAAAGTGCATTTCTTGATACAGCAGTTCCCTGCGTAGCTTGATCATGCGATTCACGCATCAAAGTGATCCCAAAATGACCAAACACATATTCCGTAAATCCAGAGCAGTCAAACCCAGTTTTTGGTGACAATCCTCCCCATTCGTAAGGGGTGCCTACCAGAGATTTCGCAAAGTTGACAATGCTTTGCCTACTGGGTGTGTTTGACGATACCTGCGGTGTAGTGGAAGCGACTGCGGATGCCGAAGGCAAATTGATGATTTCCCCCGGGTAGACATCGTTAAAGTTCGCAATTTGCGGATTCGCCGCTTCCAATTGAGACATCGACACACCAAGTGATTGCGAAATCAAATACAGCGTATCACCTGCTTTCACAGTGTAACTAGCGGTAGGCAGATTAAGTACTTCGCCTGGATAGATGTTGGTATAATCTGTAATTTGTGAATTTGCTGCTTCTAAGGATGACAAAGGCACTTGGTTTTTGACAGCTATTTTATAGAAAGTATCGCCTGCTTGAACCGTATAAGTCCCCGAATTGGATGCTGCCAATGCAGGTAGTGTTCCTGCAGAAGCGAGCATGACTGTAGCCGTCAAAGCACCTGCTAGGTGATGGAATTTCAGAGTGACCACCCCTTTACACTTGATGATTACGATTTCTCGAAATAAGCAAAGAAACCTCTGTCACCAATTGTAAATATATGGTGTAATTAGTGGGGGTATAGGTATATTCTTCCCGGATTTCCTCTGCATTTGATAATGCTTACTTTTTGTAATATACTAATTTTGGTTTTTGTGAATTTCCTCACGCATAGGTGGTGTCTTGAGATGAAAATGATTGCAATAGTAGGAAGCCTTAGAAAAGGCTCACTGAATATGGCCTTGGCCAAGTCCATGCAAGAGCGGTACCAGGATAAGTTTGATCTAGAAATAGCGAATATTGGAGCTTTGCCGTATTACAACACAGACGACGAAGAACATCCAAGCGATACGGTGCTAGCGTTAAAAAAACAAATTAACGAAGCGGATGCCGTGATCATCGTCACCCCAGAATACAATTGGTCCATTCCCGGCGTACTAAAAAACGCGCTGGATTGGCTATCCCGCGGCGATAAAGTGCTCGTAAACAAGCCTGTCATGATCGCCGGCGTCACCCCTGCCATGCTAGGGACAGTGCGAGCGCAACTGCACCTGCGAGAAATCTTGTCCAGCCTTGGCATTTCCGCGCGAATGCTACCACCTGGAGGCAATGAGATCCTGATCAACATGGCCAACGACAAATTCGATGCCTCCGGCCATCTAACAGATCAAAACACACTGACATTCCTCGATCAAGTAGTAGACAAATTTCTACAGATGATTTGATCAAATGGCCTGGGCGTCAAGCTCAGGCTTTTTTTGTCTTTTTTCTATTCTTGCCATCTTCAGGCAATGCGTGTATAATCTCTGCGGCCCTTATTAATTTTCATTCATAAAGCGAGGTCTTTATCTTGAATCAAAACTATGACGTGATCATCGTCGGAGCAGGACCTGCCGGGTTATATGCAGCCTATGAATTAACGCGCAAAGCGCCGACTGCTAAGGTGCTTTTAATCGATAAAGGCGTAGAGGCAAAGTATCGCCATTGCCCCATTTTGGAGGGCAAAATTGACAAGTGCCCGCCCGCCAACAAGATCAAGACTTACGCCAGCTGCTGGCCCGCCTGCGGCATTATCAACGGCGCTGGGGGTGCTGGTAGTTTTAGTGACGGAAAATTTAACATCACTGCTGAATACGGCGGATATCTGACAGAATACCTGTCTGCATCAGAAGTGCTGTCGCTCATCCATTACGTTGATGAAATCAATTTGGCTCACGGTGCTCCTGAAGTCATCACCGATCCCACCACAGACGCGGTAAAAGACATTGAGAAACGCGCCATTGGCGCCGGACTTAAGTTGCTTCGCGCACGTGTCCGCCACATCGGAACAGACAATAACATCAAACTGATGAACAGTATTTTCTCCTATCTGGAAGAACGGATGGATTTACGATTTCGCACTTTTGTAGAAGACATTTTGGTGGAAAACGATGTTATTCAAGGCATTAGGTTAGCAAATGGCGAGGAGATTCGCTCCCGTTTTTTGCTGCTTGCTCCAGGGCGAGATGGCTCCACATGGTTGTCCGATATTTTCCGCCACCATCACCTCAAAATGACGCGCAATCAGGTGGATATCGGAGTCCGCGTTGAAACCTCGAACATCGTGATGAAAGAAATCAATGATAATTTGTATGAAGGTAAATTTATCTTCGAATCGCCGTCTACGGGGCTTCGTGTGCGGACTTTTTGCAGCAATCCTTCCGGTCACGTAGTAGTAGAAAACCACACCGGTGTCATGGCGGCCAACGGCCATGCGTATAAAGATCCCGCGCTAGGTTCGGAGAATACCAATTTTGCGTTGCTTGTCAGTCATCGCTTCACCGAGCCATTTGACCAACCAAACGAATTTGCCAAACAAATCGCAAGGCATGCTAACGAACTCTCCAACGGTTCGATCATCATTCAACGATACGGGGACTTGAGGAAAGGGCGAAGAAGCACTCCGGATCGCATTCGTGAGGGCTTTGTGGAGCCCACCATGAAAGAAGCAGTCCCTGGCGATCTCGGCCTGGTACTCCCCTATAAGACCATGGTGGCACTGCAGGAAATGATTGAAGCGCTGAATTACGTCACTCCTGGGATTTCCAGCGACCACACCCTCTTTTACGGCGTGGAGGCCAAATTCTATGCGGCGCGCGCTGATGTAGACAAAAGCATGGAAACCAAAATCCACGGTCTGTATTGCGCTGGCGATGGTCCAGGTATTTCCCGCGGAATATCACAGGCTGCAAGCAGCGGCGTTTATGCGATGAGAAATATCATACAAAATATGTAAAAGTGCCTTGCTCACCCAAGCGGTGAGCAAGGCACTTTTACATCGCTTTGGACTTGTGTTTCATGCTGTCGGCCAGCGCTTTCGTTTTAGCTACTCCCACGCGCTTAAACGTGGGAAACATCCCCGATTTTAAAGATCGGTAACGTTTTTCATCAAGTGACTCAAGTTGATCAAATATCAGTTTCACAATCTGCATATACTGTTGGTCAGTCAATTGAGTGAAAATCAAGTGTTTGTGAAAATGGACCTCTTCTGATTGCCAATCGTTTTTAAGAACCGAAACGGGAATCGGCGGCATCTCGACCCACAGTAGGCATGTAGTGAGGATCAAAATAATGCGGGGGTTCCTTCCTTTTGCCCATCAACACGTAAAAAACACCTTGTTGCATAAACCCCCACAATTCTGCGAGCCATAGGACGACAGAAGAGATACCACTAATCCAACCCACGAGATCTAGTGTATAGAAAAGTCTCGCAATCATATAAAAGGTTTCCAGCAAAAAAGTATAGCTAAATAACAAATAGGGGTGCAGACGAAACCTGCGGCTGACTCGGTATAGTAACACAAGGATTAATGCTTGAATAATGAGATAGATCCATAAATATTGGCCTAAAAAATTCATGACATGTGAAAAAATTCATTCTCCTCATAGAATCTATTATTTTAATTGTGAAAAAAATACCAAACAAAATAAATAATATTCTTTCTAATTTTATCATTTCCATTGACTTATTAAGGCAGGATGATTAATGTATGAATTAAATGATTGTTCATTCATTTATGGGTAGGGGAGATAACTGTGCCTAAAACCACTTCATTATTTGCCTATTTAATGCGAACCATAATTCTAGCCTTAATCGGTGCATTGATACTTATTTCTGCCATTCTTCTCCTCAATCATATCAAAGGGAATTTGTTTTGGTCACTTGATATTGAAATCACTATTGGTTGTCTTATAATGGGTGCCCTTATTAGCTTTGTTAACTATCGTAAATTTCTGGCACCGATCCCTTCCTTAATTCATAATGTCGTTGAATTCGGAAAGGGGAATTTTACCGTCCACTTTGATGAGGCAAAAAGCGGAGAACTTGCTCCTATCGCACATGCATTAAACGAAGCCATCCAAAAAATCAGTGTTTTGTTGAATCAAGTGTCAGAAGTTTCAAACAGAGTTTCCGTCTCTTCCGCCGACCTCAGTTCCAGCACTGAGGAAACCAGCCATTTCACGGAAGAAATTGCAGTCTCCATGGACGCCATGCTGAAAAGTTCACAAGAGCAGACTGAGAACATGAATCAAACCATGACTCGAATCAAGCACTTGAATGAAAGTGTCAATCAGGTAGTGGAGACCACCAAACAAGCTTCGTTGATTTCAGAAAAGGCTTCTGACTACGCAGATAAGGGACATGCTGAAATCTCTGTTGCGCTAGCCAAAATGGATCACATCGCTGAAACATTTGATGAACTGATGAATGTCATGGAGGGTTTAGGGGGATTATCTAATGAAATCAGTCAAATTACGGAGTTGATCACAGAACTCTCGGAACAGACCAACCTCCTCGCATTGAATGCTGCAATTGAAGCTGCGCGAGCAGGGGAATCGGGCAAGGGATTCGCCGTAGTTGCGGACGAAGTGCGAAAATTGGCAGAAGAATCATCAGGTTCGGCCAAAAAAATAAACGAACTAATTGAGAAGATTCAACTGGAATCCCAGCATGCAATTCAAGCAGTCAAGTCCAACTCAGATGAATTCAATACAGGGCGCACCGCAGTCCAGGGCTCAGGCAATGCATTCCAGCAAATTACGGAATCCATCCAGCTTGCGGTGCAACAAATGCAACAGCTATTGAAAACCACGAATGAACTCATGAATGTCAGCGGTCAAGTCTCGGATTTGTCCCATCAACTTAAAATCGCCCAACAGGATGTTGCAGATAAAGTCAAACACTCGACTGCATCGACAGAGCAACAGTTGGCCACCATTGAGGAGATTTCATCGTCCTCAAGCTCACTCGCAGAAGTGGCCAGCCAATTGCAAGCCGTGATCAAAGAGTTTCAGGTCTAAGCGATTAACTTGGCAACAGCATACGCGACAAAAGCGGCAATCCCGCCAACAAGCATGGTTTGTAATGCACTTTTCACAGGTTTAGCTCCTGTGAACTTGCCTTTTACCCATCCAAATATAAAGAGCGCTGCGAGTGTTGCAATGACGGAAATCCACAGGGCATGTGACGGGGTATGGATAAATATATAGGGGGATAAAGGAATCAATCCGCCTACAATATAAGAAATGCCGATAGTCAAAGAACTGTTTCTCGCCCGTTTGGGATCAGGAGTTTCCAAGCCCAATTCATATTTCATCATAAAATCAAGCCATTTGTCATGGTCCTTCGTGATGGCTGTTACTGCTTTTTCCATCGCTTCTCCATCAATTCCCCATGTTCGAACGATGTCTTCGACTTCTTGGCGCTCCCGTTCCGGCAACTCGACAATTTCCCTACGCTCGCGCGCTTCCTCTGACTGGTAGTGTTCGCGGTCAGTTCTTGCCGCCAGGTAACCGCCAAGCCCCATTGCAATGGACCCTGCCGCGATCTCTGCGAGACCCGCAGTGACGACAAGCACCGTTGTAGATACTGCTCCGGAGAGACCGGCGGCGAGAGCAAACGGAACCGTCAGTCCGTCAGACATCCCAATCACGATATCGCGTATCACTTCTGATGACTCAAAATGTTGTTCTACATGCACCATTGTTATTACTCCTTTAATTTTATAAAACATACATCATACTCATGAATGTATTATAAAATAAATTGATAGATTTTCCTAATTTGCATCAAAAATTTTCTCGTCAGATAATGAAAACAAATTGATGATCTGCATAGATGCAAGGAGCGATACGATTGTTACAGTTTATATCATGGCAACAGGCTTGGGCGCTCTTAGCGTTAGTACTCGCAGGCGGCCTGATCATGGCAAAATTGACAGAAAGGCCAGATCGG
>JAJZAS010000043.1 GCA_021799325.1 Bacillota bacterium
AATGAAGTTGAAAAGCTTACTGAATATGTACGAAAACAGCAAGAAGCCGAATATGTGGAAGACTTCAGCCATCTTGAAGTAGAAAAAAATGATGAAAGCGCCGACTATGATCCACTTTATGAAGAGGCGGTGCGATTGGTGGTGGAGTCGGAGCAGGCCTCTGTTTCCTTTATACAAAGAAAATTAAAAGTAGGATACGCTAGGGCAGCGCGTATTGTCGATCAATTAGAACAGTCTGGAGTGATCGGACCATTTGAAAACAGCAAGCCAAGAGAAGTGTTGCTAAGTCGGGAAGCTTGGGTAGAGCGTCAGTCCAATATATAAATGTGGACATGTTCTCCTAGTTGATGCGTATACATGTTATCAGCATCTACAGGAGGTTCACGAATGTTCATAAAATGGATAACGAGGAAAAAAATGTGGCTGTTGTTGGTTGGTGCTATTGGTTTGGCTTTTTTGTACATGTGGTTGGGATATTATCCAAAACACACGCCAAGTCCTGTGCCTACGGCGCCGCCTGTCAAATTTTCAAACCACGCCATATCGGCAGCAGTAGAAAAAAAGCTTTCGCTTGCGTTGACTAGTGCTGTGCCAGAACTTGAAGATGTCTATTATCAACTGTTAAAAAACGGGGATTTGATGATTGTAGGAACAGCATCATTAGACGGGTATGGAAATGAGTACAACATTGCATCTGACATGACGGCTCGTTTTTTGCAAACTGCCTACCAAGTGTCTCCTATTCCTGTTGACTATGCTGCACTTTACACCACTTATCATGGAAGGTATATGATGGCGGCTGGGCTCGGAAGGAAGGCGCTGCAGGAAGTGGCGTTTACCACGCTTGCTGCAGATCAGGGAACAGAACTGATGAATCAGTTGGCTCATATAGACAATTTTAATGGGGCGCTATCTTCTCAGGCGTTTGCCGAGTACCGATAGCGCCCCATAGGATCTTTGTGGTGGGCAGTACAACTTAGGGTTCGTAACGGTGGTTTTCCGCGCCAACAATATATAGTTGTGTAAAACCGATCTGGGATTTGCGAATGTGTTTGATGAGCTGTCTGAAAATCGCTTCATGTCCCGTTTTAAAGAGTGTCTCTATGATGGTGTGGGCGGTGAATGGCTCATCCAAACTAGCGCGGACATTCGGATCATCTTCAAGATGACCGATCCATTCGTCCTGATACCGTTCTCCGCGTCTCTCTGCATACGCGCTATGGTAAAGATCCTTTACTGAAAAAGGGGCTCCAATGGTCTCTAGGTAGAAATTTAATTGATAAAACGCTTGGGCCACTGATCGATGGTCCTTATTTGTGCTCATTGCTTACACCTCAAATTTATTATGAGTCAACATGAGTTAACTAGCAAGTCTGGATTCTATGATGGTACAATAAATGGACAAAATAAAATTGATGGGGTCAGGATTCATGCATCATCGTTTGCGCGTGATTTTGAGTTTTCTAAGTCTGGCGGCTGTTTTTTCCCTTGCAGGTTGCGGTTTTATCAATGTGACGGATCTGACTCCCACTGTCAAAAAGACAAGCGTGTTACTAGTGGGGCCAAACGCATGGTTAAAAAACGCTCAAGTGGCAACGAAGATAGCCGAATCGCCGCAAGGGGTGAGTGTCATTTCGCTTAGCACTGACGGCGTGGCTGCGCCCGGTTTGCTGAAGCAAATTGAAAACTCTACAGCCAATTCGGTCATCTTGGTTCAACCAGATGTTAACGTCATGAAATTGCCAGCAAAGCATCCCAATACGCATTTTTATCTGGTCGGAAATTCGATGGGAGTCACGGGGAGGAACATCACATCGCTTACCGCTAGTGATCAACAGTTGGCGTCTATTGCTGGGTATATTGGGGGCGGAAGTACGGCACTCGGGCAATCCATTAATATTTTGCCCGGTTCCAACATTCCTTCCACCGTGATGACGTCAGTGGTGGATGCCGTGTATTCGGGGGCACATGCCGCCTTTTCGACGAGTCCAGTGCAGTGGATCAATCCGCCAGTCACTACCAACATCCCTCAAGGAGTTTGGGTAGTGTGGGGGACAGTGCCACCAAGCGATTTTTCAAGACTGGTGACCGCCAATCAAAAAGTGATTGCGGTGAACAGCAACAACAACTTGTCAGGCAAGAGTGTTCTCGCAAGCTATTCAGAAACATCATTAATTGCAAACGGCATCGAGGTTGCACTGAATGCCATTTATCACCATCAGGCGCTTCCGTCAGTGTGGAATGTGCCTGTCCAATTTCAACTGAATACCGTTTCCGGTTGGCAGCATCCAACTGGTGTGAGCAATTACGAACAGATGATCTCCACAGGCACGCTCTCGCCCACAGGTTTTCTACAAACCGTACCAAGCGTAAGTACCGCGCAATCGCTGCATCTGCCGGTGCCTCCTACGCTGAATACCACAACAGGTTAGGAGTGATAGTTTGAACGAATGGTATCTTGAATATCATATCTATAAAGACCGTTTTGGCCTACTTGGAGACATTGCATCACTACTTGGCATGATGGCCATTAATATTGAGACACTCAGGGATATCGAGGACCGAAGAAGAGGTTTTTTGATCCGTACCGATGATCCTGCCAAGATAGAGAGCTTGCGCACATTGCTTGAATATGTAGAAAATATTAAAGTGACGGCATTGCGGCAACCCACATTATTGGACCGGTTGGCGCTTCGACATGGTAAATTGATTACAAAATCTGAACAGGAAGAGAAAGTGAATACCTATCAATTTACTCGTGAAGAACTGGGCATGCTGGTAGATTTTCTCGGGGAACACTTGAAAGTTACCGGGAATCAGGTGATGGGGATACGCGGAATGCCGCGAGTTGGCAAAACAGAATCATTGGTGGCTGCCAGTGTGTATGCGGGGAAAAGATGGACGGTTGTTTCCTCCACTCTGCTGAAGCAGACCATTCGAACTGATTTAGAGGATGAGGAGTTCAGCACCGATGACCATGTGTATATCATTGATGGCATTGTGTCTACACTGAGGGGGAACGAAGATCATATGCGATTGGTGAAACGCATTTTGAGACTCGATGCGCCTAAAATTATTGAGCACCCGGATATTTTCGTTCAGCACTCGGAATTTAATTGGAATTTGTTTGATCGCGTGATTGAATTGCGCAATACTCCTGATGAAGAAATTACATATGAAGCGCTCGAACACTTAGGTCAATAGGATTAGGAGTAGGGGGTGTTTCGCCTGCAAAGCAATGGCTCAAGCTCCTCTAAGGAGGCAGAAAATCAAGCAGCCCGATTGCATGAGTTGGGTGAATATCTAAAACGGACTAGGGAAGAGAAAGGAAAGTCAATTGATGAGGTGGTGGAAGCCACCAAAATACGCAGCCGATATGTCCAGGCAATCGAAACAGGGGACCTCAGTGTGTTGCCCGGAATTGTCTATGCACGTGGATTTGTGCGTGGATATGCAGACTATTTGGGGCTTGACGGCGCAAAAATCGCCAATCAGTATTTGGGCAATTCAGCCGAACAAGCACAAGAAGACCGTGTCTCGCAGAAACCCTCCGTTTCGCCGCCTGCGATGCCACCGCGAAAGGCAAAACCTGCAGCAAGTAGCAAAGTGATGGCAGAACGGAAACAACGCGGAGTGGTAGGCAAGCCAGTCAATAAACACCGCTCAAAGTCGTCTGGCATCATGTGGATGGCGGGTGTGGTGCTCCTTGTTACTGCTGCAGTCGTTGCATATACTTCCTTAAGTTCACCCTCTCATCCGCAGTCAAAGTTACCGTCAACGGGTACCGTGATTAATCCGAAGACCACAGGTTCTGCGGTAGCGCAGACACATGGCACCAAACCAAAGCATCATCCAAAACCAGTCTTGTCATCAGTAAAATTTATCCAAACAGCGACAAGCAACTATTCGGCTACTTACTCAGTCGTGGCGAATAGACCGTTAAGTGTTTCGGTAAAAGCGGTGTCAGGGAAATGCTGGTTTGAGGTAACAGCAGATGGTAATGTGATTGTTCCTAGCTTGACGCTCCAACCAGGTGGGGAACAGACCTGGAAGGCAAACACTAGCATAACGCTACTTGTCGGGGACAGTGCCAATATTAATATGACAATCAATGGGGTGAATGCCCCACTGAATAAACATGCGAACGCAGGGTTTACGTATACCTTTAATCGTAAGTAAGTTGAACTGAGGGGAGATTTTATCGTGGCGAAAGAATCATCTTTTGATATTGTGTCAAAGACAGACATGCAGGAAGTGGTCAATGCGGTCCATCAAGCGCAAAAGGAAATCGAGACTCGTTTTGATTTTAAGGGAAGCAAAAGCAGTCTGGATTTACAGGGAGAAGAGATCGTAGTGATCGGTGATGACGAATTTAAGTTGACGAGTGTCATCGATATTCTGCAATCCAAATTGGTGAAGCGGAATGTGGCACTCAAATCCCTCGATTATGGCAAAATTGAATCGGCATCACAGGGGACCGTCAGGCAAACCATCAAGATCAAACAAGGTATTTCTCAGGACGTGGCGAAGCAAATTGTGAAAGCAGTCAAGGATTCAAAAATCAAAGTTCAGGCTTCTATACAGGGCGATCAGGTTCGTGTAGCAGGCAAAGACAAAGACGATCTGCAGTCTGTCATCCAACTTTTGAAGAGCCAGGACTACCCAGTCGATCTGCAATTTGTGAATTATCGATAAAGAGGTTACAATAATTTTTTGACACATTTATAAAATAGCGTTATAATTCTAAATTGGGTAATGAGACCAAAAAACGAGTGGCGGTTTTACCGCTACATTTTTTTGTCAAAAATCTTCTGGAGGAACAAGTGATGACAGTGCGGCGCGTTTCAATTGTCACTTTAGGCTGTGAAAAAAATCTGGTGGATTCAGAAGTGATGTCCGGATTGATTGAAAATAAAGGCTATGTAATGAACGAGGATCCGGAAGAAGCGCATGCAGTCACTGTCAATACGTGCGCTTTCATTGATGTCGCAAAACAAGAATCGGTGGATACCATTTTGCAAATGGCGGATGTCAAAGTGAAAGGGTCCAGCAAGAAGTTGCTCGTTGCCGGCTGTATGGCTCAGCGATATGCTGATCAATTATTGGAGGAAATACCCGAGATCGACGGGGTCGTGGGAACGGGTGAATTCACTCGCATCACTGAGTTGATGGAACGTGTGGAATCTGGTGAGAGACCGAAGTTTGTTGGGAATCCTGTGTATATTTATGATGAGTTGACACCGCGCAAATTGCCGGAACACCTTTCTTCTGCTTATGTCAAAATTGCAGAAGGTTGCGATCATCAGTGTACGTTTTGTGTGATTCCCAGGATGCGTGGGAAATTTCGCTCACGTCCCATTGAGAGTATCGTGAGGGAAGCCGAAGAACTTTTGCGTAAGGGAGTCAGGGAAATCAACCTGATTGCCCAGGACACCACACAGTACGGTTATGATTTATATGGTAAGCGTCGATTGGCGGACCTGCTGCGAGCGTTGAATGAAGTGGAAGGCATCGAATGGATTCGCCTTCACTATGCCTATCCCGGGTATTTTACCGATGAATTAATTGCGGCTTTTCGAGACTTGCCGAAAGTGGTGAAGTACATTGATCTGCCGTTGCAGCATTCGGAAGATCATCTGTTGCGATCCATGCAACGCCCAGGGCATCAAGCCCACATTCGTAAACTGATCGCAAAAATTCGTGAGGAAATTCCGGATGTGGTGATTCGTACTTCCATTATCGTCGGATTTCCTGGGGAAACAGATGAGGATTTCGAGAACTTAAAACAGTTTGTCAGGGACCTTGCATTTGACCATGTCGGTGTCTTCACCTACTCTGCGGAAGAAGAAGCGCCCTCCTCTCTTTTTGCTGATCAAGTGGAGGATGAAATCAAGGAACGCCGTGCCAACGAACTGATGGAAGTGGCGCGTGTGGTGGCATCCAAGCGCCTGGAACGTCACATTGGACAGGTGATCCGCGTATTGATTGAAGAAAAGAGCGTGGAATACGAAGGTCAATACATTGGACGTACACCGTTTGATGCGCATGAAATTGACGGCGTAGTACATGTCATTGGCAACAACCTGAAAGTGGGAAGTATTGTTCCGGTACACATTACCCACTCTCTCGAATTCGATCTTGTTGGGGAGGCCATCTAAGTGAATCTGGCAAATCGAATCACGGTGGCACGAGTCATTTTGGTTCCGTTTGTCATGGTTTTTTTGCTTATTCCCACTCCCGGTTGGGGGTGGCATATGGCAAACAGTTGGGTTTCTGGAGGTGCGATTATCGCGACAGTGATTTTTATTGTCGCATCAGCCACTGATACGCTTGATGGGTACATCGCAAGGAAAAGAAATTTAATCACTAATTTTGGTAAATTCATGGATCCTTTAGCCGATAAGCTGTTAGTTTCGACGGCGTTGATTTCGCTAGTCGCGTTAAACAAAGTACCGGCTTGGATCGCCATCATAGTGATTGGTCGAGAATTTGCGGTGACTGGTTTGCGCTCAGTTGCTTCGACATCTGGGACGGTGATTGCAGCCAGCTGGCTTGGGAAATGGAAGACTGTCACGCAAATGATTGCAATCGTATTGCTTATGTTGAATGATTTTCCATTTGTTTATCTTGGATTTCCCATGGATCAGGTAATGCTCTATGTTTCTGCATTGATGACGCTTTGGAGTGGGTTTGACTACTTCTACAAAAATCGCCATGCCATACGTGCGGACGAATAATGGCGGAGGGTGCTGTGAACGCTGAATTTATTGCAGTAGGAACAGAAATTTTACTCGGAGACATTGCCAATTCTCATGCAAGGTTTTTGTCGCTTGAGTTCGCCAAACTGGGAATTGGCGTTTATTATCATGCGGCGGTGGGAGATCACTTGGGGCGGATTGTCAGCCAATTACAACTGGCACTCGAACGCTCACAAGTGATCGTCATTACGGGAGGACTTGGTCCCACTGATGACGACTTGACGAGAAATGCGGTTGCAAAGGCTTGCGACTTGCCGCTTGTCTATGATGAAGATGCGTTTCAGTCACTCATTGTCCCTTATTTTGTAAAACTGGGACGACCCTTTCTAGATGTACATAAAAGGCAGGCGGAACGGATAGGCGATGCAAAGTTTTTGCCTAACGCGCGCGGGACTGCGCCTGGTCAGTACCTAGAGTGGAATGGGCGACACTTGTTCTTGCTTCCGGGCCCGCCGCTTGAAATGCAAGGGATGTACGGCGACGAGGTCAAACCGATACTTGAGGGCATCTCGGGTTCGGGATCGATAACAAGCCGCGTACTGCACCTAATTGGCATCGGTGAATCGGCGGCTGAGGCCAAGGTGCTGGATATTTTGCAGACGCAGTCCAATCCCACCATTGCACCTCTCGCAGGTGAGGGAGAAATGCTTTTTCGCATCACGGCTAAGTCAAAAACCAAAGAAGAGGCGCTTGCGCTTATTGCTCCGATAGAAAAGGAAATCACAGCTCGTTTGGGGCATTACATCTATGGTTATGATGAGGATACACTATCACTGGTTGTATTTCGGCGATTGCTTGAGAAGCGTGTGAAAGTAGGATTCGCAGAAAGCTGCACTGGTGGCCTATTGTCTTCGATGCTGGTTGACATTCCAGGCAGTTCGGAAGTGTTTGCAGGAAGCGTAATTGCCTATCATAATGAGGTCAAAGTGGCACAACTGGGTGTAAGTGAAGTGGTACTTTCGCATGATGGCGCGGTTAGTGAAGAGACAGCAAAACAAATGGCACAAGGCATACGGAACAGATTGAATTGTGACTTTGGTGTCAGTGTGACGGGGATCGCAGGTCCGACGGGTGGGACGGCGGATAAACCGGTAGGTCTGGTTTACGTGGCCGCAACCAATGGACAAACTACTACGGTTGCTAGGCATGTGTTTCCTGGAAGTAGGACGCAGGTGAGGGTAAGGGCTGCGAAAGCGGCACTAAAACAATTATTGGATTTGCTAAATGATACAGAGGTGAAAATATGACGACTTTTTTAGATTTTCAATTAAGCAAAAAACTTCAAGACGCCATTGACGAGATGGGTTACGAAGAGCCATCGCCAATTCAGGCTACCTGTATTCCTTTGGTGCTCGAGGGCAAAGATGTGATTGGACAAGCCCAGACAGGGACGGGTAAGACGGCGGCATTTGGTATACCGCTTGTAGAAAAGGCAACGACAGGACGCTTTGTGCAGGCAATTGTGCTGCTTCCTACCCGAGAACTTGCGATTCAAGTAGCGGGTGAAGTGAGGAGAATCTCAAAATTCAAGCGGACGAAAGTGCTCCCTATTTACGGCGGACAGTCTATTGGCCATCAAATTCGCGCGCTGGAGCAAGGGGTGCAGCTCATCATTGGCACTCCTGGCCGGGTGCTTGACCACCTTCGCAGAGGCACATTAAAACTCGATCGTGTACAGTCGGTAGTGCTTGATGAAGCAGATGAGATGCTCGATATGGGCTTTATTGAAGATATCGAGACGATTTTGCAGGCAACACCAAACGAGCGGCAGACACTTCTTTTCTCGGCCACTTTCCCGCCTGAAGTCAAGCGCCTCGCAATTCGTTACATGAACAAGCCAGAGCACGTGCAGATGGTGAGTGGCGAGATGACCGTCCCGCTTACAGATCAGGTGTACTATAAAGTGCTGGAGCGCACCAAACTTGATAGCATGTGTCGGGTAATTGACAGTGAAGACGTGTCGCTTGGCATCATTTTTTGCCGGACCAAACGCGGTGTGGATGAACTGACCGAAGCCCTCATTGGACGCGGTTACATGGCGGATGGCCTGCACGGCGATATGAGCCAGGCGCAAAGGGATCGAGTCATGAAAAGGTTCCGTTCCGGTGACATTGAACTTCTCGTAGCCACTGATGTGGCGGCAAGGGGCATTGATGTGGGAAATGTGACCCACGTGTTCAACTATGATATCCCGCAAGATACAGAAGCCTACGTTCACCGCATTGGCCGCACTGGACGAGCTGGCAAACGCGGGCTTGCCATCACCTTGGTGACGCCGCGTGAATTCAAACTGTTAAAGATGATTGAACGCGACACGAAAGCCACCATTGAAGGACGAGATCTACCTACACTTGCGGATGTGGCGGAGCGTCAGGCTGAAATTTGGAGAGAACGTTTGCATGTGGCAGTGCAGGAAGGCGGACTTTCCCATTATAAAGCCGTATTGGGGCCGCTTGTGGATGAGGTTGACCCTGTGGACTTAGCCGCTGCAGCTTTGAAATTGGCTTCAGACGGAGACCTTGAAGTGAACAATTACGACCAATATGATTTTGGCGATACAGGTGGCGCACCGGGAATGGTGAGGTTTTTTATCAACCTTGGCAGAAGTGCCAAAATGGGTCCCAGTGAATTAGTGCGTACGATCTCGTCTGAATCAGGGATACCGAGTTCTGCAATTGGCAAAATTGATATCTTTGATAAGTTTTCGTTTGTGGAAATTGAAGAAGATTCGGCACCTTTTGTCTTTGAAGCGCTTCGTCAATCGCGCGTCAACGGTTCTAGGGTCAATATCGAACCGGCAAGGCCTAGAGGCGCTGGTCAATCGTATCGCAGATAATGCACAAATCCCTCTCGGCATTGGCTTCAGAGAGGGATTTTTTTTATAGTAAAGTTACGAACAAACGTTT
>JAJZAS010000044.1 GCA_021799325.1 Bacillota bacterium
GCTAGCAAGGAGACTTGTCTCAGCTGGACTGATAAGTTTGATGCTTGCCAAATATAAAAAAAAGGCGACGAATGTGCCGAAAATCACGACAAACGCAATTAATGATAATGAAGCCATAGTGAAGTGGATATGCGTTCGCCATGGTTGATCGATCACACTGAGAATTGCTCCACCAATGACCATCGCCCAGCCCACCACCGTGGCAGTACCATACTTGTGTATCATTTTTTCAGGAAAAACAGTGTAAAAAGCGAGTGTCACCGCTGAAACGAGTCCCCATATGAGTGCGGTCATGGAAATTTGAAGACCATTGAATTTACCGCCCGTCACCAGCATAAATGTGCCAAGAAAAGCGATAACTATTGCTATCAGTCGACGTTTTTCAGGTAATTTTCGTTGACCTAATGCCAGATAGATAGTCAATATAGCGGGGCCAAGGTTTTGTAGGAGTGTGGCCATTGCGGCATTGCCGTAATGAATCGCGGCAAAGTAAGAGTATTGGACGCCGATCAACCCGAACAAGGAAAAAAGCAAAAGTCGAACTAGATCTTTCGCATGTTTAAATATTTGCAGTGCATCAGTAATACCCTGTCGTCCGATCACGAGGAGTACTAGCAAGATTCCTGAGATCCCCATCCGAACATTAACCAACCAAAGTGGGGATATTCCCTTATGCTGAAAGAGCACTTGTGCTGCGGTTCCTGAAAGTCCCCACAGCACGGCCCCTGTCAGCACCATCGCCATTCCTTTTAAGTGAGTTGAAGTGCCTGTGGTAGGTTGTGCCTGTAAAGTTGGCGATGGAAACTGTTGATTCATACAAGAACTCCTTACATCAAATCAAATACGGCATTCACGTATCCTTTTACACCAATGGCTAATGCATCTTCATCCACAGTAAATCGGGGGTGATGGTGAGGATAAGTGATTCCTGCCCGTTCGTTTCCAGCACCAATAAAGAAAAACGCACCAGGTGCTTTCTCCAAATATGCGGAGAAGTCTTCTCCTCCCATTGTGGGTTCTGCATTTTCGACGCGACTTTCACCAAAGGTACGAATAAAAGAAGCCTCCAGTTGCGATGCGACGTTAGCATCGTTAATCACTGGCCGATAGCCTTTTTGGTAAACAAATTCAAAAGTTGCCGCGTGTGCCTCGCAAACTCCCTTGACAATGCGCTTCATTTGTTCAGGAATCTGATCCCTCAACTCCTTATCAAACGTGCGGACGGTTCCCGCAAGCATGGCAGAACCAGGGATTACGTTATCGGCAGTCCCCGCAATAAACTGGGTGACAGAGACCACTGCAGGCAAAAAGGGATCCTTGTATCGGGAAACCACATGCTGCAGGTTCGTCACAACCTGCGCACCGATGGCGATAGGATCGATGGTTTCATTGGGTGAGGCCGCGTGGCCACCGCGTCCAATGATTGTGATGCGAAATGTGTCAGGTGCGGCAAGCAGCGGGCCTGGCGCAATCGCAACTAGCCCCACTGGAAGAGAGGCCCAAAGATGAGCACCAAGCACCAGATCGACACCCTCCATTACGCCCGCACTGACCATTTCTTCCGCTCCACCTGGAAATAGCTCTTCTGCATGTTGGAACAAAAAGCGAATTTCACCTTTTATCTCATTTTTGAGTCCACTTAGTAACTTTGCCACTCCAAGCAAGATGGCGGTGTGTCCATCGTGACCGCAGGCATGCATCACGCCTGGTACCTTCGATGCAAAAGAAAACTCGTTCGCTTCTTCTATGGGCAGTGCATCCATATCTGCACGAAGCGCGATCACTTTGCCTGGGACGTCTCCTATTAATCTCGCCATTACACTGGTTGGGGTGGGGCGTGTCACTTCAAGATTAGGCATTTCTTGAAGTGTGTCATATACGAATTGCGATGTATGAACTTCATGAAAAGAAAGTTCAGGATTTTCGTGGAAATGTCTTCGCCACATGACCACTTGGTTAGACAACATCGCTAATTCATGATCAATAAATTCTTTAGTTGATGGCATTATACTTCCCCTTTTACCTTCTGATTTGATCATTTCCTTGAGCCCACATTGCTTGAATGATATCAAGCATAAAAGTCCAAAAGGGTTGGCGCTTGGCCATGAATGATTTTTTCTCCCGATGCTACAGCATAGTTTTGTACTTTTTGGTCAGCTTGTGCCGCCACTTGCTGTAAATAATCGCGTATCAATTGAGAAATAGGCACAATTTGCGGTGGTATCCCCAATTGAATATTCATCATAACCACCTTCAATAAAGACGAAATCTATATAATGATTTTACCGTTTGATTTTGGAAATGACCACACCGTCTTCATCCACGTAGACAAAATCACCAGGGTGCCAATGGATACCACCCCAAAATAGCGGTACGCCGCGCTCACCTGCACCATTTTTCTTGCTTTTTTTGGGATTTGAGCCCAGCGCAAGGATGCCAATTTGAGTTTTTTTTAGTTCAGCAACATCTCGTACCGCACCGTTGATGATGACGCCAGCAATATTCCTTGATTCTGCAATGGCGGCAAGTTGATCACCAAGTAATGCACATTTTAGCGATCCACCGCCATCGACAACGAGTACGCTCCCTGGTTCAATCTCAGTTAGCGCTTCGCGCACTTTCACGTTATCTTCAAAAACCCGTAGGGTACTGATGGGTCCCATAAAAGTGGTGATTGCGCCATAGCTTTGAAAAGGGATTTCACAAATTTGAATTTCATCACCAAATTCATCTGATAAATCTGCCGTTTTGAAGGTCATCACTATGCCCCCTGTGCCTATTTTCCCCAGTATAATTCAAACTTCTTGGCTTGTAACATGTGTTTTACAAAATAGTAAGCAATTCTTTTGGAGAATGAATGATAAAGTCAGGATGCATGGCTTGTAATTCTTCTAACGTACCAAATCCATACGTTACCGCACAGGATTGTAGGCCATGCGCATGTGCGCCCAGAATGTCATACTTCCTATCACCCACCATTAATATATTGCCTCGATCCACACCTTCAAAGTGGATTAAAGTATTTTTAATGACAGAGGATTTGTCGAGATCGCGATCAGGTCCACTACCTATCACCACTTGAAAAAAATTCGACAACCCCGCTGATTCGAGCATGATTTTAGCAAATTTCGTTGGTTTTGATGTCGCCACCGCTAATCGTACACCGGATTGGTGAAGCGTCGAAATGACGTCTTTCATGCCTTCATAAACACTGAATTCATGAACTCCTTTTTCGGCATAGTGTTCTCGATAACGCAAAATGGATTGTTTGGTTTGATCTGGAGAAAAGTCAAATAAATTGGTAAACGAAGTTTCTAATGGAGGTCCGATTATTTGTCGTAAAATTGAAATGTTTTCTTCAAAAATATCAAAAAAAGATAACGAATATTTAACAGAATCAATGATTCCCTGCTCAGAATTGACGATGGTCCCATCAAGATCAAAAAAGATTACTTGAAAATTTCCCATACTATTCCGTCCTTTCGGCTATCTCCAGCAATTTCAATTCACAATATATCACGAAAATTAGATGGTTATTCCTGGATATTGTTCGATTGTACAATTGCAAAATTGAACGTTAGCAACTATTTACATTTTACACATTTGTGTAGTATGTTTTCTGTATAATACTTAATCATTTATTATAAGGAGTGTTTAAAGTGGATGACTTGCTTGGAAGGAAAATACGAATTCTTAGAAGAAAGAGAGAATTAACGCAGCAGGAGCTTTCCTATCGCACCGGAATTTCTGCTCCCCATATCAGCTCTATTGAACGTGGCATGCGTCACCCATCTCTTGAATACGCGATAAGGATCGCAGAGGCGCTTGGTGTCAATATCGATTATTTTGCTGAATCCAGTGAGGGGACTTCTTTACCTGAAGATACTGCGTACCAAAATCCAAGCGATCTGCCGGCCTATTTACAAAGCTTTATCATGAACGAGACATCCCAACCATACATAGCAATGGCTCATCGCGTCAGCAGGCTCGATGAGTCGGATTATTCAATGCTTTGTGCCATGATTGACATTATGGCGCAACGCAAACACCTAAAGAAGTTATCAATTGACGAATCCTGAAATTATTATTAATCAGAATTGTTCCTGGTTCACTTGGTCTGGTGAATCAGGAACAGTTCTCATGATTAGCAATGATGTTATTGTTTTCTTGCGTCCAGATTCATAAGTTTCCAACCACCAAAAGAGATCAGCCAAACTACCACAAACAAGGTGACGAGCACATATCCCAGTTCGCCAAAATTGATCTGTTGCAACCATGTCCAAAAACTGCCTTGAAGTTTGGTTTCGCTGACGATCACTTGCCCTACTTCCACTAGTCCGATGACTAGAGCGGTCGTCACGGCAAGTCCCGTGACAGATACGTTATAATACAGTTTTCGAAGTGGTGAACTAAATGCCCACTTGTAGGTGGACGTCATCAGCAAGCCATCGATGGCATCGACCGTCACCATTCCTGCTGCAAAAAATAGTGGGAGCCCCAGCATCCCCCAAAATGAGGTGGAACCTCTCGCCACCGTGGCAGATATGGTGAGTAGTGCCACTTCACTCGCCGTATCGAATCCCAGTCCAAACAAGAAACCGACAGGATAGATATGCCAGCTTTTATTTACCATCTTCATGGTAAAACCGAGAAATCTATTGAAAAAACCTCTCGCATCCAGTAATTTTTCCAGTACATCTGGTGCGTCTTTTCCTTCATGATACCGATGAAATATGCGCAAAAGGTCCATCAACACAAGTAAATTCAAGCCGCCAATAATCAGCAGAAAAAGTCCGGAAATGGAGGTGCCAAGCACACTCCCGATTTTTTCGAATTGGGGAAGCGAAGTTTCCATAAAGCGTGTGGCGAGCATAGTGAGGACAGCGAGTATAAACACAACGGTGGAATGCCCTAGGGAAAAGAAAAAACCAACGCCTGTGGGATCCTTTTTTTGTTGAAGTAATTTTCTGACGGTGTTGTCAATCGCCGCAATGTGGTCGACATCAAAGCCATGACGAAGGCCAAAGGTAAAGGCGAGCAGCGACAATCCAATCATCGCCGGCTGGCGATGATAGACACTCATCAGACTCATGAATCCCAGCGCGTATAAGAAGATAATCGTTAGTACATATCCCAGATGGGATCGATATGAATTGGTCATATGTCCTCCTGAAAATTACATCAACCTCGCGGTCGCGACCGCGATTTGTCCAAGCGCCAGTCCCCCGTCATTGGCAGGATACTTGGCTGGTGTATACACCTCTAATCCCCTGCGCTTCATCTCCTGAATAAATGCACGCAACAAGACCGCATTCATCCACACCCCACCGCTGACAACGACATCACGGTAACCTGTATCCTCACTTATTTTTACCGTGAGCTGCACCAGACCGTTGATGATCGCTTGATGCCATTTGGTCGACAATTCATCTGGTTTGCGGTGGTTCTTGATATCCACTAGCAGCTCTCGAAGCAAAGTACCGATATGCAATTCATAAACAGTTCCGCGCTGCGATACTGGAAAGTCATATGTAAAATCATTTTGCATACTGGACGCATCGACTATCGACTCCAAACGCATCGGCAACTCACCTTCAAAGCTTGACTTACCATGATCCAATATAAGTGAGCCGGCAACATCAAAAAGGCGGCCCATGCTGGTGGTGGTAAATCCTTTGTATTTACTGTGCTGAACGGCTTTCATCATGCGCAGTGACTGGCGCTCCAGCTGCAATTTGGCTGTCACTAAGTCACCGAATTCCTCCCATAGTCCCCATTCACTCAGATAACTGTACACGAGGCGCCACGGTTCGCGCACCGCCTGATCCCCTGAAATATACCTTGTTGGGGCAAGATGTCCCAATCGCACATAATCCTGCAAGTCTCCGACAAGCACTTCGCCGCCCCACCATTCTCCATTGTCACCGTACCCCGTCCCATCAAGCATCACGCCAATCACGGGATGTGTGATGTCATGCTCCAGCATGACGGATGCCATATGAGCGTGATGATGCTGCACCGCGATTTTCGGTTCAGGCCTAGACATGGCAAATTGAGTGCTAAAATATCCGGGATGCAGATCATGAACGATCACTTCTAGTTCTCGGTGAAGCATCTCTGTGTACCACTTTACTTCCTTGACAAATAGCGATTGCGTCCGCTCGTTTTCTAGGTCTCCTAAGTACGGCCCCACCCAGGCCATTCCCGAATGGGCCACGGCAAAAGAGTTTTTCAAGTCGCCTCCTGCAGCGAGCATAACAGGCATCGAACGAGCGGCTTGCCAGCGGATTTTTTCTCCACCAGGGACATAACCTCTAGATCTTCGAATCAATTGAAAAGGTGCTGAGGCACGCAGGACGGAATCATCTACCGGCCGTAAAATCTCACGGTGGTGAACGAGAAACGCATCCACCACACTCCCCAACCGATCGAGGCCATCCTGAATCGTATAGGCTAGTGGATCACCGCTAATGTTGCCGCTCGTCATCACGAGCGCATTTAAATCATCATCGAGCAGCAACTCATGCAGCCCAGTATAAGGGAGAAATACTCCAATCTCCGATAAGTGGGGCGCTACTTCCGGTGCAAGTGCAAACGTATCAGACTTTTTTAGTAGCACAATGGGCCGTATGGGAGAATCGAGAAAGTCCCACTCCAATTTCGAGACGATCGCATGATTTTTGATCACAGACTTTCGCATCATCACCGCAAACGGCTTGCTAGGTCGAATTTTATTCATACGCAAACGGGCCACTGCTTCGTTATTTCGTGCATCCACCGCGATGTGAAATCCCCCGATTCCGAGGATTGCCACGATTTTTCCCTGGCGGAGTGCGTTTTTCGCTAGTTCTAGTGCGCTTTCACCGTGTTCTTTAATCCCGGTATCATCCAAAAAAGTAAGTATGGGCCCGCAATCCGTGCAGGCAGTGGCCTGCGCGTGATAGCGTCTTGAGGTGAGTTGCTGATACTCTTTTTCGCAAGAATCGCACAATGGAAACTTATCCATGGTGGTCGTTTGGCGATCAAATGGCAAGGATCTTGTGATCGTATAACGAGGTCCGCAATTGGTGCAGGAAATAAACGGGTAACGATAATACCTGCTTTTCGGATCGTGCAACTCGTCCGTACATTCCT
Organism: Bacillota bacterium; assembly: GCA_021799325.1. Lineage (GTDB taxonomy): Bacteria > Bacillota > Bacilli > Alicyclobacillales > SLC66 > JAJZCL01. The sequence goes on from JAJZAS010000044.1 coordinate 7,135, forward strand.
GACAAATTCCAAGGTCAGAGGGAATGCTAAAATGACTCGTCGCCTTCGACTCGGATGGTGCGATGTGAAATCCATCATAAAAATGATTATCCGGTGACACAGGTATCATCTCGTTAATTAAGGCGGCAGGTGGTACATGATGTTCCAGTTTCTTTACAAATTCGTCCAGCACTTCCTCCAACCCTTGCAGTTCAATGTGGACGAAATCACCTTCATTGCGAACAAACCCGTGTACCGCAAGGTCTATGGCAAGACGATGGACATAGGGGCGAAACCCTACGCCTTGGACAATGCCATACACTTGATATGCACGTTTTGCCAATTGACTTCCCCCAGCCAGTTCATAATTCGTGAATTAACGCGAGAGGTTCACCTTTTTCTTTTCGTCCACCTTTTGCAAGAGCCAGTTCACCCATGCATCCATTCCCTCCCCGTTTTTTGAGGACAATTCTACCAAATGAATGTCAGGATTGATGGTATGCACGTATTCTCGTACCGCTGTCATATCGAAATCCAAGAACGGAAGTAAATCTACTTTAGTAATAACCGCCGCTTTTGCTCTACGGAAAATGCCGGGATACTTTAACGGCTTGTCTTCGCCCTCCGTCACGCTGAGCGCCACCACTTTCAAGTCTTCTCCCAAATCATAGGAGGAGGGGCAGACCAAATTTCCTACATTTTCAATGATGAGCAAATCCAGGCCGTCCGCATCCACGTCTGGCAGGTGCTTTTCAATCATGTGCGCCTCGAGGTGACAAGTACCAGAGGTGATGATCTGTTTGACAGGAAATCCGTATTTTGAAAGACGCATGGCATCATTTTCAGTCTGGATATCGCCGACAAGGATGCCCGCCTTTACTTTCCCTTGCAGTCGCTCTAAGGTTCGCTCGAGTAGCGTGGTCTTCCCAGAACCGGGCGAACTGATGATGTTGAGGACGGTGGTGCCTGATTTTTCCCACTTATCGCGGAGTACAGCTGCCAATTCATTATTCGCCTGCATCACATTTTTCTGTACTTCTACTTTCATCGATTTCAACCTCCATCTCTGCAATATAGATGCTGTCTCCCCCACGTATATCAAGGGAAGAGGAACCGCATTCCTGACAAACCGGAGCGGTCAAATCACTGATGATCACTTTTTCTCCACAACTTAGACACTCAAATTCAACCGGCACTTCCCGATAGATAAATATAGTTTCCGCTGTTAATGAATACTCTTTTTTTAATGTGTTGAGACAAAATTGAAGATTGTCTTCTTCCACTTCCATCAAGACGCTGACGTCAATGGTAACGCTGCTGACCTTTACCGCATGAGCTTCTTTCGCCTCTAATTCCACCATTGAAACAATCTGATCCGCGATGCTGAGTTCATGCATGATTAACAGATCCTCGGCAGTTGTTCCACGGACAACAGGTCCAGAATCCGCGAGGCGCCAAGTGGAGTGACAAGCGTGGGCCAACCTTTCAGTTCTTCCGTGATTTCGCCAATAATTCGGGCGTTTTTGCCTGCCTCCAATTGCTGAAAGCGAGTGAGTACGGTTTCTGCAACTTCCTTGGATACCACGGCTACTAGTTTCCCTTCGTTCGCTACATAAAGCGGATCAAGTCCGAGTACTTCACATAGTCCTCGCACACTTTCTGCAATCGGCACCTGCTTTTCATAGATTCGGTAGTTTAGTTGACTCGCTTGCGCGAGTTCATAGAGCGTAGTGGCGAGCCCCCCGCGAGTCGGATCGCGCATGCAGCGGATGCCGGGGAGGTCGCGAACCGCCAGCACCAAATCGCGAAGGTGACAGGTATCGCTGACAATATTGCTGTCAAAGTCCATCTCATAGCGGCTCGCAAGCACGCTAGCACCATGATCCCCAATGGTGCCAGAGACGATGATCTGATCCCCTGGCTTTACTTCTTGCGGGTTCCAGTTCACACCATCTGGCACACTGCCAATGCCCGTCGTCGTGATAAAAAGGCCGTCCGCCGATCCGTGTTCTACCACCTTGGTGTCCCCGGCGATCAATTGAACCTGTGCGCTTTTCGTCGCAGATGCCATCGATTCCGCAATGGTCACCAAATGTTCAAACGGCAGCCCCTCTTCCAAAATAAAAGATACCGTCAAATAAAGTGGAGTAGCGCCACTCATCAACAAATCATTGACTGTTCCGTTAATGGCTAGATCGCCGATGTTGCCACCAGGGAAAAAATAGGGATTGACCACAAACCCATCGGTTGAGACGGCCAACCTGCCTTTATTTACTTCAAATAAGGTGCTGTCCATCAGCGATTCGAGCATAGTATTCTTAAACCTAGGCATAAATAGTTGACTGATCAGTTCGTGCGTCAATCTGCCGCCATTGCCATGTGATAATTGAACGCTGCCTTTCCAATCCTGATTTTGCAATGGATTATTCACCTACAATTTTTCGGATATATTGATAGCGGTAATAGGCAGAACAGGTACCCTCACTAGACACCATGCATGTACCGATAGGATGTT
>JAJZAS010000045.1 GCA_021799325.1 Bacillota bacterium
TATTCCCATTGACAGACACCGAAAGCGTCACTTTCCGATCTTTTTGTGACAAAAATACTCGCACATTTTGCGCGAGTAAAAGCTGCACTGCATCGTCCAATTCCTGTTCCATACCTTGTATTTTCGTCATATCTAACATTCGATGAAATGGTAATGTCCCCGTAACCGCTAGATCCGACTGCAAAGATAAGTCGCCTCTCTCCAGAAAAAAATCATCCATCCTTAGAAAAGTTGTGTCACATCCAGGTAGGTTCGAAATACTGTGAACAGGATCAAAATGGCAAACCCAATTGCGTGCACTAGATACTCTTTCCTTGGGTCAATGGGTTTCCCACGTATTCCTTCCACCAGCATGAATAAAAACCGACTGCCATCTAGTGCCGGGATCGGCAATAAATTAAAAATCGCTAAATTCAAACTGAGAACCGCCGTCAGATTCACGAGGTTGAGCATCCCAAGCTGTGCCTGTTGCCCAATGACAGCAACAATTTTAACGGGCCCTCCCATATCTTTGACAAATGCATTCTTATGCGTAAAAAGGTTGCCAAGCGCATCAAAAATGAGTTGCGTATAGCTCCAGGTTTGCGTAACGCCACCGGTTATCGCCATCGCCGGTCCGTGAACTGTGGCAGGAGAAACGCCAATAAATCCAACCCCTTGACTGTCTTTCTCCGGACGAACAGGTAAATTAAAGGTTTTTCCTTTTCGCTCAATTTTTAATTGTACTGTATGATTGGGATTCCCTTGAATCGCCATCACAAATTGATTCCAATTCGTCATCGTCTGACCATTCACTGCTTCGAGCACATCACCCGCATGAAGCCCGGCGCTTGCTGCAGGCGTGTTGGGTACCACCGAGGCAATCGCAGGAGGAGTTTTGGGGGCTCCAATCACCCCGACAACAATAGCAAAAAGCACCACCGTCAGTACTACATTCATAAAAGGTCCTGCAAGCACGATCGCCATTCTCGCTAACAACGGTTTCTGGTGCATTTGTCGATCGGGAGGTGCGAGCGGAATTTTGTCTTTTCCGTTTAGCAGAATGGCTTTTTTGGAAATTGGGTAGGAGACCACACCGTCCTGCAATTGCAAGGTCATGGTATAGTCGTGCTGCATTTCCACCTGCTTCAATTCACCCTGAATGCCATTGGGAAGGCCTCGCGGGTCGCTAATTTCAGTGATTTCTCCCGCATCGTTCACGTGGACAGACAGTGTTTCGCCCATTTTGAAAAGTTGCTCTTGTGGCACTTCACCTGCCAACATGACGTAACCGCCGAGTGGAAACAATCGGATGGAGTACTCCGTCTCCCCCTTTTTAAAACGAAAAAGAGCCGGTCCAAACCCGATCGCAAAGCGTGGCACTAATACCCCTGCTTTTTTTGCTACGATAAAATGGCCAAACTCGTGAATCGTTACCAAAACCATGAACACCACGATAACGGCGATAATGGACTTCAGTCCACCGGTAAGCAGCCAAGCGATCACGAGAAAGCCCTCCCCTCACGGATAAGTCTGGCAGCTTCCATTCTCGCCCAAGCGTCTATTTCCATCACCTGATCCAATGTAGGCGATGAGATGGGATCATGCGCGTCCAGCGTACGCATCACTGTTTCAACAATTTGGTGGTAAGGTAATTGTTCATCAAGAAACGCCATCACCGCTGCCTCATTCGCTGCATTAAACACTGCCGGATAGGTACCTCCCGTCCGTCCACAATGGTACGCAAGGTCAAGCGCCGGAAAGGTTTCCCGGTCCGGTTGTTCAAAGGTTAGCGAACTGATCACAGCGAGATCAAGTGGATTCCAAGACGACTTTACCCTTATATTGCCGCCGTAGAGCGCAAACTGAATGGGGATTCTCATGTCTGCTGAACCCAATTGGGCCATGACTGCACCATCCTGGTAATATACCATCGAATGGATGATACTTTGCGGATGAATCAGCACATCAATTTGATCATAAGGCGTGTGATACAGATAATGGGCCTCAATAATCTCAAAGCCCTTATTCACTAAAGTCGAGGAATCGACAGTGATTTTAGCACCCATTTTCCAGGTGGGATGAGCGAGAGCGTTGGATATTGTTACGTTTTTTAACATTTCTTTAGTATAGCCACGAAACGGCCCGCCTGAAGCCGTCAACACCAATTTCTGTACACTGTTCATTTCGTTGCCGAGCAGGCATTGCCAAATCGCAGAATGCTCCGAATCCACCGGGATCACCTGTGACTTGCCAACCTCTGCCGCTTGCCATACCAGTTCACCCGCTGCCACTAATGTTTCTTTATTGGCGAGTGCCACGTCCTTACCGTGCTCCAGTGCGACAATGGTAGGCATGATGCCAACGGCTCCCACGACAGCATTGACCACCATATCGACACCAGTCCAGGTTGCTGCTGCAATAAGCCCTTCGATGCCATGTCCCACATCCACCGCATATGGTGATTCGCGCTTAATTTTTTCGGCTTGCTCTTCGTCGCGAACTCCTACAAACTCTGGACGAAATTCACGAATAAATTCAATCAATAGATCCGTCTGTCGGTTGGCAGTCATGGCTACTACGCGAAAATCTTCCGGATGTGCACGCACCACATCCAGTGTTTGCGTTCCAATCGAGCCTGTTGAGCCTATGATTGCAATGGATTTTTGCAATGAACTGAATGCCCCGCTTTCTTTTCCCTCACTTAAATAACCATATAATTAAATGATATGCGATGGGCGCAGCAAGGAGCAAGCTGTCAAATCGGTCAAGAACGCCACCATGGCCCGGTAATATCCAGCCAGAATCCTTCACCTCGTAATTACGCTTCAAGGCGGATTCCACAAGGTCGCCGATTTGTCCGGCAATAGAAATCACCGCACCAATACTCGCAAATTGCCACCATAAATGAAAGCCGTTTTTCACACTCAAGCTGCCAAATATCGCGGCGACGACAATCGCCAATATAAAACCGCCTATCGCACCAGAGACAGTTTTTTTTGGACTCACCTCCGGCATCAACTTACGCCCACCAAAAGCTCGTCCCACAAAAAAAGCGCCTGTATCTGTCGCCCATATGGCAAAAAAAACAAGCAATACCCATGTGAATCCATAATTCATATGCCGAAGGTCCAGCAACGTTCGGAATGCATAACTGGAATACAGTGCCCCAGCAAAAAGCACCCCCGCACCAGCAAAGGAAAATTGCTTTCTCCTGACGATCGTTAGCGCCAACAGCAAATAGAAGAGGACATACCAAAATCGTTCAAAAGCCGGCCATATCACCATCAGCACGGTGTACAATACGGCAACTACACTTTCCACGCTCCATAGTGGCACCTTCATCATGGTGCCAATCTCCAGTGTGCTGATTGCCGCAATCACAGCAAAAAAAATAGCCAACCATATGCCGCCCAAATTGACAGCGACAAAGATTAAGACCGCTCCGATCACAGCTGTTATCACACGCTGACGTAACATGGTTCACCTCATTTTAACCCGCCATACCGCCGTTCCCTGGCGTTATAGGCCCGTATGGCGTCTTCCAGGTGCCGACGTTTGAATTCCGGCCACATTTCCTCTACAAAGTATAGTTCAGTATACGCAATTTGCCACAATAAAAAATTACTTATTCGTTGATCCCCTGATGTCCTGATGAGCAAATCGGGATCGGGTATCCCTTTGGTTGCAAGCGCATCGCTAAATGTTTCTTCGTTGATCTCTTCTGGTTTTAATTTCCCCAAAGCCGTCAATTCGGAAATTGCTTGTACAGCTTTTATAATTTCCCTACGGCTACCGTAATTCAAGGCAAATTGCAGCCTTAATCCAGAGTTGGAAGCTGTCAATTGCAAGGCGCGATTGACAGTCGCCTGAGTGGGTGCCGGCAACTCAGTAGTGTCACCTAGAATGGTGATCCGCACATTGCGTTCCACCAGTTCTTCAATATCCAATGCAAAAAATTCGTCAACTAAACGCCATAAATATTCGATTTCTTGTCGGGGTCTCTTCCAGTTTTCAGTAGAGAAAGAATACAGGGTTAAATACTTGACTCCCAAATCGTCACAAGCTCTCACCACTTCGCGCATTGCAAGCATACCGGAATGATGACCCGCGATACGGGGAAGCCCCCTAGCCTTGGCCCATCGCCCATTCCCGTCCATGATAATCGCTATATGATCAGGAACCTGTTGAATAATCTGATGTTGATTTTCTGTTGTGGCCGAATCCTGTCGCTTACGTCTTATCCCAAACGGCCTCATCCAAGTATCCTCCAGAACCGTACACTTCTAACTACCACTATACTTCCAATAATTCTTTTTCTTTTAAGCTTAATAACCGATCCACTTCCGCCACTGTCTTATCCGTAATTTCCTGGACTTTCTCTTGTAATCGATGACTTTCATCCTCAGAAATGAGGGATTGCTTTTCGGTTTTTTTTATGTCTTCGTTAGTATCCCGTCGAACATTGCGAATGGCTACACGAGCTTCTTCCGCCATTTTTTTAATCATTTTGGTAAGATCAAGCCTGCGTTCTTCAGTCAGCTGCGGGATAGACAAACGAATCACAGAACCATCATTGGTTGGCGCCAATCCCAAATCAGACTTCAAAATGGCTTTTTCAATATCATGCAACGTACTCTTATCCCACGGTTGAATAACGAGTAAGCGCGGTTCAGGTACTTGAATATTAGCCAATTGATTGATCGGAGTGGGCGTTCCATAGTAGTCCACTTGTACTTTATCCAAAAGCGATGGTGTGGCTCGACCTGCCCTAACCGTAGTAAAATCCCGTTTTAAGGATGATACGCACTTATCCATGCGATCTTCTGCTTCTTTGAGATGATTTTCACTCACACTAAGTCCCTCCTGACAATGGTGCCTATAGGTTCACCCATGACAGCACGCCTGATGTTACCAGATTCAGTGATCGAAAACACCAGTATCGGTATGTTGTTATCCATACAAAGCGAGGTGGCAGTAGCATCCATCACCCCTAACCCTTGATTGAGTACAGTCATGAAATTTAACGTTTCATATTTAACGGCCTCTGGATCTTTCTGAGGATCTGCCGAATACACGCCATCCACACCATTTTTGGCCATGAGGATAACCTCTGCGTCAATTTCCGCTGCCCTGAGGGCAGCAGCAGTATCTGTAGAGAAAAACGGATTTCCTGTCCCGCCTGCAAAAATCACCACACGGTTTTTCTCCAGATGCCTAATGGCTCTTCGACGTATGTACGGTTCTGCAACCTGTCGCATTTCTATCGACGTCTGAACCCGCGTGACAACATCCAATCTTTCCAGCGCATCCTGCAACGCTAACGCATTTAACACGGTGGCAAGCATCCCCATATAATCAGCATGGGCACGATCCATTCCTTCGTCACTTGCTTTCACGCCACGCCAGATATTCCCCCCGCCAACGACCACCGAAACCTGAACTCCCAGTTGAGTCACTTCACGAATTTGTTCTGCCACCGATTTGATCACTTCTGGGGAAATTCCGAATCCTTCGTTTCCGGCAAGTGCTTCTCCGCTTAATTTTAGCACAACACGCTTATACTTAGCCTCAACCATAACATCCCCCCGCAAGTTCTTAACGATGGTAAATTGGGCGCTTTCGCGCCCAATTTATGATAAAACTCATCATTTTTCCATGACACTGTTATTTTTTTACCTGTGCCATAACCTCTGCGACAAAATCATCTTGTTTCTTTTCCAATCCTTCGCCCATTTCATACCTTACAAAACGGCGTATGGATATGTTTTCTCCAATCTTGGCAATCATCTGATTGACTAGCTCGCTGATTGTCACTGAAGGATCCTTGACAAACGCCTGATCAATCAAGCAAAGCTCACGAAGATACTTATCGACTTTACCAGCAACAATTTTATCGACAATGTGTTCGGGTTTCCCCTCATTCAACGTCTGCTGACGGAAAATTTCTGTTTCATGGTCGACAACATCCTGCGGAATGTCTTCACGCTTCAAGTATTCCGGTCTAGTCGCCGCAATGTGCATCGCGATATCGCGGACAAACAGTCTGAAATCTTCCGTTTTTGCGACAAAGTCGGTTTCGCAGTTTACTTCAACTAACACGCCAATCCTGCCACCTGCATGGATGTAGGATTCAACGACACCCTCCGCAGCAATTCTTCCTGCCTTTTTCGCAGCGGAAGACAATCCTTGTTCACGTAAAATTTCAATTGCTTTCTCCATATTACCTTCGGATTTTTCCAACGCCTTTTTGCAATCAAGCATGCCGGCTCCTGTTTTTTCCCGAAGTTCTTTTACCATACTTGCAGTCACTGCTGGCATGATTTTCACTCCTATTCAACCTGCAAAAAAATAATGAACTGGCCGCTATTACTTCCTGCTTATTAAACGCCAACTTCCTCGGGTTCTTCTTCTCCGCCTTGGCGTCCTTCAAGAATGGCATCTGCCATCTTACCGCAGAGCAATTTGACAGCACGAATCGCATCATCATTACCAGGGATCACATAATCGATTTCGTCTGGGTCGCAGTTGGTGTCTACAATTCCCACGATCGGAATACCAAGCTTGCGAGCTTCTGCTACGGCAATTCTCTCTTTGCGAGGGTCAATGACAAAAAGTGCACCTGGGAGTTTCTCCATGTTCTTGATACCGCCGAGAAATTTCTCCAGTCTGTCTTTTTCCTTGCGAAGCAAAATGACTTCTTTTTTAGGAAGAACATCAAACGTACCGTCTTCTTCCATTTTTTCGAGTGCGCGCAGGCGGTCAATCCGTTTTTGAATGGTGTTGAAGTTAGTCAAGGTACCGCCTAACCAACGCTGATTGACAAAATAACTGTCAGATCGGATGGATTCCTCTCTCACTGACTCCTGCGCCTGCTTTTTGGTACCGACAAACAGGATTGATTTGCCTTCCGCAGCGACTTCGCGGACAAAGTTATAGGCTTCTTCGACTTTCTTCACGGTTTTCTGAAGATCGATGATGTAAATCCCGTTCCGTTCCGTAAAGATGTATTTCTCCATTTTCGGATTCCAGCGGCGGGTCTGATGACCAAAGTGCACACCAGCCTCCAGCAATTGTTTCATTGATATGACTGCCATTTCAATTCTCCCTTCAAGTTGGCCCTCCGTCAGTTTCTTCAGAACGGTCCCCTGCTTGCGCAGACTTAACCTTCCTCAACCAACGTGTGATTTTCACCTGCAAGAGTATATCATTATCAGTATTTTCAAGCAAGAGCACAATTATCGAGTGTCAAGATCATTTATCAATTAGTTGCCATCACATACAAAATTTTAGAAATGGATTCATTGACTTGAAATGTAAATTTACCTGCACGAAGCGGGCGATTGTACTTGATTGCCTGGATGATAAAGGTTTCAGGAGAAGGGATAATTCCTGATCTCGAAAGCAATGATGCAATATTCGCGACAGACATTCCAGGATAGACCACAACGGTCACAAAGCGGGCCGGAGCTGATGATGGTGGTTTCACATTGACTTTACCTTTACTAATTGAATGGGGAGTAGACCTGTTACTTAAGGCATTGACTGTCGTGTTTTTTTTGGCATGGCTTGCTGATTCTTGACGCAAAGTACTAAGTTGGTGATGCAACCGTTGATTATTTTTCTGTAATGTATGTATTTGCGTGTTGAGTCCTGTAATTTGCTTGCCATTCTGGTGCATCGAATTTAGATGGAACAATCCCAATATCACTGATGCCACCATGATTCCTATCCCAATTCCTGCGTAAAAATTAGGTCTGACATTCACTGACCTTCACGCTCGCTTTCTAAAAGACGAGCTACAAAATCCACTTCTCCTCGACCAATGCCCAACTCTTTGGCGATGGTTTGAGTTTCCTTTCCCTGAATTAGAAGACGAGCCACCTCCTGATACTTAGGGGATAAAAATGATGGAGGTTCTTTCACCTCAGTGACCTTTTCAATACCTTCCGGCACTCCAAATGAACTGGATCTCTCCAGACTTTGCAAGCGATCCCCCAATCGCCTGATCTCTGTGGTGAGCCCTGCAATCCGATTATTGATGCTAAGGTTTTCTTCGTCCATTTTTTTTCTTAAATGAGAGACCATTTCAACAAAGCGATCATTCTCCGCCTCCATTTCTTCAATGAAATGCTCTAGGTTATCTAATACCTGGCGAGGGCGTTTGTTCGATCTCATGTTTCTCATACTAAAAGCCACTAAAGCAATAAGCAATCCTGCCAGAAACACATAAACGTATGACATTGCTTCTCGTTCCTCCTTTCTGTCAGATGATGGTTCAGCTCTTCTGTAAGCCATTCTCATCCTGGATAATTTTCGAAGATCTCAACAACTCTTCGAGTTCAATTGTCTCATTCCCTGTGGAAATAATCACACCAGGATAAGCGATCGTACCGATTTCCACAATGGGTGTCGGCGCTGATGCTTTTTCTGCTAGCTTGTCCTGATACTGTTGATTGATCTCGTTAAGCCTTTCTTTTTCAACCGATAGTGTCTCAATCAATCTTGCCTTGTTCTCCGCCTGATCGGGTGTCAAGGTTTTTCGCAATGTTTCCAATTGAATCATTTTCGAGAGTATCTCTTCAATTTTGGCCAACTCCTGCATTTTTTGCGCTTGCTCGCCCTCCAATTGGTGGATGCTCTCTTCAAGTTGCTTAAAATAAATCAGTTCGATTCGAGTCTTCGCCCCCATGTGCGAACCGATGATCCTGGCAAACAAGCCCTTCTTCACTCTGGTTAGCCCTCCGACGAGCAATCCCCGTTTGCCTATCACTCTCACTTCATTAGCCTGTACCACGCTATTCATGATACTGTCTGATACGATCACATCACCAACAGCATTCACCACTGCATTTTGCAAATAGAGCGCACGAATGGTTCCTCCCGCAATAATTCTTGTTGTGGTAGAACCCTGAATGCCGCCTCTGATAACAATATCGCCATCTGCCGTTAAATCAGCCGCTTCGACAATACCCATCACTTCAAGATTGCCTTCCGCCTTAATCTGGAACCCTGCGTTCACGTTGCCATGAACCACCACGCTGCCATTAAAATTGATATTCCCTGTTGAAAAGTCCACATTTTCTTTCACATGAAACACTGGCGAAACACTGATTTTCTGATCACCAGCATAAATGATCTGCCCGTTGATTTCAGAAAAAAGATAAGTGCCGTCCGATGATTCATAGGTAAATTTGCCTCTTGGCAACTTTAACGGCTTGGGGGGTTTTACAGCGATTTCATTGCCATAAACATCAATTCCGGGGGTACCAGGAATGCCCCTTTTTATCATGGCCAAACGCTCATTGGCATTGACCATTTGCAGGATGCCAAGCTCCCTGTAGTCAACAGAGCCATCATCTTTTAACTTAGGTGCAGCCACCACTTCTTTATCAAAAAAAAATTCAATCACATCGTCGATCGAC
>JAJZAS010000046.1 GCA_021799325.1 Bacillota bacterium
TTGTACAGCAAATAAAGCATCAGCAACGTCATCGCGTCACGATTGATCGTGACTCCGTTCGTGAGATGGAAAAATTAAAGGCCTTGCGGGCGGTCAGTCTCACTGAACCTTTGGCAGAAAAAGCAAGGCCTATGAAACTATCGGATATAGTTGGCCAAGAAGAAGGTTTGCGGGCACTTCGCGCCACGCTTTGTGGTCCGAATCCGCAGCACGTCATTATTTACGGGCCGCCTGGAGTTGGGAAGACAGCCGCCGCTCGCGTGGTGTTGGAAGAGGCCAAGCGCATGACTTATTCGCCTTTTCGTCAGGAGGCTGTTTTTTGTGAAATGGACGCGACAACTGCACGTTTTGATGAACGGGGCATTGCAGATCCGCTGATCGGCTCGGTGCACGATCCCATCTATCAGGGAGCAGGGTCCATGGGGGTGGCAGGGATTCCTCAACCTAAACCTGGTGCCGTAACCAAAGCGCACGGAGGCATTCTTTTTATTGATGAAATCGGTGAATTGCACCCCATTCAAATCAACAAACTGTTAAAGGTGCTGGAAGATCGCAAAGTGTTTTTTGAGAGCGCCTATTACAATCAGGATGACGCTAACATTCCCCAACACATTCATGACATTTTTCAAAATGGGTTGCCAGCGGATTTTCGACTGGTGGGGGCTACTACGAGAAACCCGGAAGATCTGCCACCTGCCATTCGCTCTCGCTGCATCGAGGTGTTTTTCCGACCACTCGTGCCTGATGAGATCACGGAAATCGTCCGAAAAGCAGCTAAAAAAGTCCAACTTCAAATGACGGAGGCCGCGGTGATGGCGGTTAAGCGCTATGCGACCAATGGCAGAGATGCAGTGAACATGGTCCAACTCTCCGCAGGCATCGCCATGGTAGAAAATAGACTGGAAATTGACGAAGCCGATGTGGAGTGGGTGGCCGAGAGCAGTCAATTACCGCCGCGTCCAGAAAAGCACATCGGTACGGAATCGCAGGTGGGTGTGGTGAACGGCCTCGCAGTCATTGGTCCTATGTCCGGAATCCTACTTGAGATTGAAGCGGTGGCCAGAAAATCACTCGTGGCGGGTCATGGCAAGGTGAGCGTGACGGGAGCCGTAGAGGAAGAGGAAATAAACGGCGGAAAACGAGTGATCAAACGGCGTAGCATGGTGATGGGATCGCTGGATAATGCGATGACCGCACTCAAAAATATTATGCCTGTCCATTTGCAAGATTATGACATTCATCTGAACTTCCCAGGGGGAATTCCGGTGGATGGTCCATCAGCAGGAATATCCATGGCAATCGCGATTTATTCGGCTGTGATGGAAGTGCCGATCGACCATCAGGTAGCAATGACAGGAGAAGTGTCGTTAAAAGGCGATGTCAAACCGGTAGGTGGGATCTTGGCAAAATTGGACGCGGCAAGGCGTTCTGGTGTGAAACGCGTCATTCTCTCTGCAGAACAGGTGGAACGGAACATGTCGAGCCTTGGCGCAGGGCTTGAGGTTCACTTTGTCCATAAGTTGGAGGATGCGATTGCGTTGGCGGTGACCAAAGAACCGGCTACCTCTGCGAAAGAAAAGCAAGTACCTCTGGTGCCGATCGCTCCTACCGCGATTGCGCAGGGGGGGATTTGTTAGACAAAGCCATCTAATTTCGATACAATGCGATGAGATATACGCAAGGAGGTGCGCTTTGTGGATCTTACAACGGTGAATGAGAAAACCCTGCCGCTCTTGCCACTGCGCGGATTGCTTGTTTTCCCTTCAATGGTTATCCACCTGGATGTGGGAAGGGATAAATCCATTCGTGCTCTGGACAAGGCGATGGTGGATGATCACCTCATCCTGCTCTCCACGCAAAAGGATACACAGGCTGAAGAACCTGATCCAGAAGACATATACAAGATTGGCACCTTGGCCCGTGTGAAACAAATGATGAAACTCCCTAACGGCACACTTCGCGTACTTGTTGAAGGCTTAAAGCGGGCAAAAATCGACGATTTTTCTGACCTGGACGAGTACTTTGAAGTTCGCGCTGTGATTATGGAAGAACAGGACTCTCATGATCCTGAGATAGGCGCATTGATGCATGCTGTCGTAGAGCAGTACGAAACGTATTTGAAGCTGTCCAAAAAGAACAACTCAGAAATGAGCGCGGCAATTGCGGACATTGAAGATCCAGGAAGGCTGGCGGATGCCATCGCTTCCAACCTTTCTTTAAAAATGAAGGACAAGCAGGCGATCCTTGAGGCTGTCAATGTCTCGACTCGTCTTGAAAGGTTACTCCAAATCTTGTCCAATGAGCAAGAAGTGCTGGAACTCGAGAAAAAAATCAACCAACGCGTCCGTAAACAAATGGAGCGCACACAAAAAGAGTACTATTTGCGCGAACAGATGAAAGCCATTCAAAAGGAACTTGGCGACAAGGACGGGCGCCAAAGTGAGGTCGACGAGCTTCGCGATCAGCTTGCGAAGTCCGCGATGCCAGATACCGTCAAGGAGCGAGTCGGCAAGGAAATTGACCGCCTCGAAAAAGTGCCACAGTCCTCGGCGGAAGGTTCCGTTATTCGCACTTACATCGATTGGCTGTTGACGATTCCTTGGGAAGCCACGGACGATGTGTTGATTGATATGGAAAAAGCGCAAGATACGCTGGACGAGGATCATTACGGCCTTCAGAAAGTAAAGGAGAGAATCCTCGAGTATCTGGCGGTACAAAAACTGGCCGGAGAGCACAAGGGACCAATTTTGTGTCTCGTAGGGCCTCCTGGTGTCGGTAAAACCTCACTCGCTAAGTCTGTGGCGCGCGCGCTTGATCGCAAGTTTGTCCGCGTATCCCTTGGCGGAGTGCGTGATGAAGCGGAAATTCGCGGTCACCGACGCACTTACGTGGGGTCTTTACCTGGCAGGATCATTCAGGGAATGAAAACAGCCGGTGTGGTCAATCCGGTATTTCTACTAGATGAGATCGACAAAATGGCGCACGATTTTCGAGGGGATCCATCCTCCGCCATGCTTGAGGTGCTGGATCCTGAGCAAAACAGCACGTTTAGTGATCACTATATCGAGGTGCCCTACGATCTTTCCAAGGTGATGTTTATCACGACAGCAAACAATGCGTATGCCATTCCTCAACCGTTATTGGATAGGATGGAAACCATTTTTATATCAGGGTATACAGAGGTTGAAAAACTGCGGATTTCCATGGAGTACCTCTTGCCAAAACAACGTGCTGCTCACGGGTTGAGTAAGGATAAAATGCAAATTGGCGAAGAGACCATGCTAAAGGTGATCAGGGAGTACACAAGAGAAGCGGGCGTGCGTAGCTTAGAGCGACAGATTGCGGCATTGTGCCGTAAAGCGGCAAAGCAGATCGTGATGGGTGAAAAAAAGCGCGTCACGATCACCTCGCGCAACTTGGAAAAAATGCTGGGACCATCGCGCTATAGGTACGGTGTGGTCGAGGAACAGGATCAAGTTGGGGTGGCAACTGGCCTGGCATGGACGGAAGCGGGCGGCGATACGCTTGCCATTGAAGTGTCGGTTGTTGAAGGAAAAGGCAAATTGACCATCACCGGACAACTTGGTGATGTGATGAAGGAATCCGCGCAAGCGGCAATCTCCTATGTCCGCTCACGGCTTCACGAGCTTGATTTGCCGCTTGATCTGATGGATATACGCGATATCCACATCCATGTACCAGAAGGGGCCATTCCTAAAGACGGACCGTCTGCGGGAATCACCATGGCTACCGCTTTGGCATCAGCTCTTTCAGGCAGAGCCATCCGCAAAGAGGTGGCGATGACAGGAGAAATCACGCTGCGCGGCCGCGTGCTACCCATTGGCGGAGTGAAAGAAAAATCGCTCAGCGCTCATCGAGCAGGTATCAAGACGATTTTGCTGCCGATTGACAATCGCAAAGACGTAGAGGATATTCCGGAAAGTGTGCGCGAGGATCTGAAGATTATTTTTGTCAGCCATATGGATGAAGTGTTGAAAAATGCGCTGGTGGAACGTTCATGATCATTAGGTCTGCTGAATTCATCATTTCAGCGGTGAGGCAAGAACAATACCCGCTAGGTGAAGAACGGGAAATTGTCTTTGTTGGCCGCTCCAATGTGGGCAAGTCGTCACTCATCAACAAGCTACTGGGTCGGCGCAAGCTGGCGCACATCTCGAGTAATCCTGGGAAAACCCAGACCATCAATTTTTATCACATCAACGAGTCGTTTTATTTTGTCGATCTCCCTGGCTATGGCTATGCCAAAGTGGCAAAGGAATTGCGAAATACTTGGGGCCCAATGATTGAGGAGTATTTTATCAAAAGGGCCAATCTGGCACTGGTTTTGATGCTTGTTGATATTCGCCACGCTCCTTCGAAATTGGATGTGGCCATGGCGGAGTGGTTGCAGCATATTGATCGTCCGTTCCTAGTGGTTGCGACAAAAGCGGACAAGATATCGCACGGTGCACAGGCAAAACAAGCAAGCCTCATTCGTAAAGAATTGGGGATCCATGCATCGTCGCTAATTTTGACCTCGTCTGAAACGGGATATGGCATGGAAGGACTATGGGAACGAATGGAACAGGCTATAGGAGTGACGGGCAATCCTGATCAGGTGGACTGATGGATTGCCTTTTCCTGTCCGCCAAGTTCTGCGACGAGCATGCCAATGAGGATCATGGCGCTCCCCACTAGCGCAAGTGGGGTCATTACTTCATGGATGAGCACATAGGCAGATAACGCGGCAAATACCGGTTCCATGGAAAAAACCAGCGCCGTGCGTGTAGCGGTAGTGAATTTTTGGAAAAACATCTGCACAAGATAGGCAAGTAGTGTAGCGAGTAAGATGCATACCCAAAGCGCGTTGATCACTGTCCAATTGGTAAGGGAATGCAAACTTTGAGTGATGTTTGCGTGGGTGATCAGCCCTGCGATGATGGATAGTACACCAACCATCGTGATTTGTATCGCTGTCATTGGTAGTGAGGCAAATTGATTGGCGTGCTTACCAACCACGACAATTTGCATAGCAAAAGAAATCGCACACAGAAATTCAAGCAGATCTCCAATATTAAAGCTGCCTGCGTGATCGAAGGTGAGGAAAAAAAGTCCTACCGTGGCCAGTGCCACGCCTATCCATGCCCAGCGAGTGGGCAAATGGCGCAGGACAAATATAGAAAAGACCGGTACCAACACGACATTCAGGCCAGTGATGAAGCCTGCTTTGCCAGGCGATGTATACAAAAGGCCAATCGTTTGAAAGGCGTAGCCGGCAAATAGCCAAATGCCCATCCAACTGGCCGCTTTCCACATCTGCCAATTGGATAATGTCTTTCGAAGCGTGGGGATGAGAAGTACTGGAATGAATAGTAAAATTCCGGAAATAAAAAAACGCAGGGCTAGAAATGAGAACACGGGGATCTGTTCGATGGCGTCTTGCACCATTACGAAAGTGGCTCCCCAAACTAGTGCGACTAAGAGCAGAATACTGTCGGCAATGATGCGTTTAAGCAATGTGGTAAAACCCCTTTTTGGCAAATGCGAAGGTAATGAAACTATTTTATAATACAATAATTATAGTTTCAAAAAGCGGTCAAGAAAAATTTCTTTTTTCTTTGGTATAATAATTGAAATGTAATCGTGATGAGTATAGTGACATCTTTTTTATTGGGGATGAAGAGTTGAAGATTTTACTGGTCGGCATCAATTATCGCACCGCACCGGTGGATTTACGCGAATGCTTTTCTGTGCCTGAAACTGTTCTGGCGGAGTCATTAGGACGGCTAAAGGAACAGGCAGGGTGTCAGGAAGTGGTGCTGTTATCGACATGCAACCGCACGGAGATCTATGCGATTGTCGAAGACGCCTCGCAGGGCCAAGCAGGAATTCGCCGATTTTTATCGTCGGTGTCTCATTTGCCCGAAGGGGATTTTTATGATCATTTATATGTCAGAGAAGGCATCCATGCGATCAGACACATGCTTCGTGTGGTTACCGGAATGGATTCCATGATTGTGGGCGAGACGCAAATTCTTGGCCAGTTCAAGCATGCGTTTTTGTTTGCACAAGCAGAAGGTATGACAGGTTCGATGATCAACGCACTGTTCAATCGAGTGATTGCGTTTGGTAAAAAGGTGCAGGCGGAAACCTCCATTGGTCAAAATGCCGTGTCGGTCAGCTACGCGGCAGTAGCACTCGCCAAAAAAGTCTTTGATCAATTGCAAAACAAATCTGTCCTTGTCATTGGTGCCGGGAAAATGAGCGAATTGACGTTGACTCATCTTACCGCGCAAGGGGTAAAGGACGTCATGATCGCCAACCGCACCCTTGCGCGGGCAGAGACGGTAGCCAAAAAGTATAATGGACAAGCGCTGACACTAGGGCAATTAAAAGACGCACTGATCAGCGCAGATATCGTGATCACTTCCACCGGCTCGCAGCAGTTGCTATTAAATGCGGATATGGTGGGGGATGCAATGAGGCATCGCCGCATGCGGCCGATGTTTATTATTGATATTGCTGTACCTCGCGATGTGGATCCTGCGGTAGGAAGACTTAGCGATGTGTATCTTTACGACATCGATGACCTGCAGGAAGTCGTGGCCACAAACGTGTCGCTTCGCAATCAAGAAGCAGAACGGGTCGAAATGTGGATGGATGAGGAAATCTTGAGCCTGCAGGCGTGGTTGCAGGAACAAGAGGCATTCCCGCTCATCGCAGCGCTTCGGCAAAAAGCGCAGGACATCCAGAACGAAGTCTTGGAAAGCCTGTACCACAAGCTTCCGGACCTCGACGAACACGGAAAAAAAGTCATTCAAAAACACATTCAAAGCATCGCGAATCAAATTTTGCGAAATCCAACCGTCAATTTGAAGTCCATGGCGACAGAACCAGATGGGGCAAACCACTTGCATACCTTTGCAAGATTATTTGAAATCGACTATGACCCATCGATCGATCATGACAGCTTAACTCCCCAAAAAGTCGAGGGAGTGTCGGCAGTAAAAGTAGTTGCCCATATGGAGGATCAAGAACATCAGGCGCTCAGTTGGCGGGAGAGCCGTACGACGAACCCATTAGCGGCATGGTGAGTGACGAAAGATGACCGGCACATTTACCACCGATATTTACTTGGCCATGATCGTCAGTTATTTTATCAGCATTAGTTTGTTTTTTATTGATTTATTGAGGGAAAACAAGACGGCAAGCCGATTTGGGATTGTCGTCCTTGCTATTGTCTGGTGTCTTGAATCGGTCTTCCTGATCGAGCGGATGACACTGGATCATATGTTGCCGTTTTTTACTTCGCTACAAGCCACGGTGTTTTTTTCCTGGCTACTGATCACTGTGTCGATTATAATGAACTTGTTTTGGCGCGTGGATTACGTGTCATTTTTCGTCAGTTTACTGGGATTTATTTTTGTTGCGTTTGACGCGATCGTACACACTCACCCACAGATCGAGCGGGTTCGTCAAGGGGACTTGCTTTTTCTGCACGTCAGTGTATCGCTGATGAGCTATATTGCGTTTTCGCTCTCTGCCATATTCAGCGTGTTGTATTTGATGGAAGAGCGGGCACTTCGCAGCAAAGACTTTACAAGCGGACCGTTTAAGCGGTTGCCTTCTCTTGAAAGGCTGGATTTTTTCGCTTACCGGTCGGCGTTTGTCGGATTGCCTTTGCTTGTCATTGGCATGGTGTTTGGTTCCATTTGGTATCGGTTACTGGAAGGCCGGTTTCTTTTTTTTGATGCGAAAATCCTCGTATCCATCCTGGTATTCATCCTATACGCGCTCTATTTGGCATTTCGCTATGCGGGTAAGATCCGGGGGCGAATGGGGGCTTGGATGAACCTGTTGGCCTATATGGTGGTGATGGCCAATTTCTTGATTGTCGGGGAATTTGTTTCAAAATTTCATCATTGGTAAAGAAGGGAATTCATTGCGAAAAATCAAAGTCGGCACCAGGCGCAGCGTACTTGCGAAAACACAGACGCTACAGGTGGTAGAAGCGCTTATCGCCGCAAACCCAGGGCTTGAAGTCGATGTTGTTGAAGTGGTGACAAAAGGAGATCGAATTCAGGATCGGGCGCTTGCAGAAGTGGGTGGCAAAGGATTATTTGTTTCGGAAATCGAAGAACTTTTACAGAAGAACGAAATTGATTTTGCGGTGCACAGCATGAAAGACGTACCAGCAGAATTGGCAGAGGGCTTGACAGTCGGCGTCATTCCAAAGCGTGAAGACGCGCGCGACCTTTTAATCAGCGAAAAAGGGTATCGGATCGACACTCTGCCCGAAGGAGCACGCATTGGCACGAGTTCGCTTCGTCGCAGTGCCATGCTCTTAAAAGCTCGCCCTGACCTCCAAGTAGAGGCGCTCCGTGGGAATATTGATACACGGCTTCGCAAATTGGCGTCTCTTGATGCCATTGTCCTTGCTGCAGCTGGTCTTTCCCGGATGGGGTGGTGGAAAGGGGAAACGGTGACGGCGGGAGACAAATCATATACTGCCGTTCCACTTGCAACAGAGGAGTTTGTGCCTGCGGTGGGTCAAGGGGCCTTAGCACTTGAATGCAGGGAAAATGACGAGGAAGTGCTTCGTGTGCTAGGTGCGCTGCATGACCCATTGACGGCTGCCGCGGCGAATGCGGAGCGTGCTTTCCTTGGTGCAGTAGGCGGAAGTTGCCAGGTGCCTGTTGCCGCACATGCGGTCGCTTCGATTGATAGTGAGGGAGAGATCCAACTGGTGGTCAAAGGTTTTATCGGATTGCCAGATGGAAGCCTTACGGTGCGGGATGAATCGATGGGGATGGCGGCAACGGAATTGGGGGAAGATTTGGCCAAACGCATGCTCGCAAACGGTGGCGAGGAAATCCTGTCTCAACTAACAGGAAGTCAGGCAGGTTGGAAGTGAAAAGACCGCTTGCGGGATTGCGCGTGGCCGTGACGCGCCCGCAGGAACAATCTGCAGATCTCATGGAGTTAATTAGAACGGCTGGTGGAGAAGCGCTCCTCTATCCACTGATCGACATTGTTTTGCGGCATCAGGCGGCTGATTTTATAGAGGCCATTAGCAAGCTGCCTGACATCTACGTATTCACTAGTGTCAATGGGGTACGCGCCTTTGTCGAGGGGAATTTGACACTTGAAAGACCCGTGGTACCGAATCTTCCCACCTTTTGTGTGGGAAAGGCGACGGCACAAGCAGCATCTCACGCAGGCTTTGC